>CALLYN010000531.1 GCA_937858455.1 uncultured Kouleothrix sp. | reverse complement strand
AGCCCCAGCTCGGCGCGCGCCGCCGCCATATCGCGCGGCTGGAAGTGCCGCAGGTCGACGCCGCACGGCACCACGCGGATGCGCTCGGCGTCGGCCGCGTAGCTCGCGATGATCTGCTGGCGGTCGAGCGGCGTGGCCGCGACGATCGTATCCATCGCGGCGATCTGGCCGCGCTCGATCGCCACGCGCTGGGCGGTTTCGCGCTCTTCGGCGCCGCGCGCGATCGTATTCTTCACCGCGCCGAGCGTATGGAACATATGCACCACCGGCACGCCCCAGCTGCGGCGCAGCGCCAGCGCGGCCTCGCCCGAGAGCCAGTAGTGGCTGTGGATCAGGTCGTAGGTCAGGTCTTCGCCGTCGGCGAAGCAGCGCGCCCGGCTCACAAACTCGGGCAGGTAGGTCAGCACCCAGTTTTTGTCGTAGGGCGCGCTTGGGCCGGTGTGCAGGTTGATCACGCGCACGTTCCTGCCAAGGTCGACGACGGTAGGCGCGGATGGGTCCTGGCTGCGCGTGAACATATCCACGGCGATACCGCGACGCCCCAGCTCGCGGCTCAGCTCGCGGACATATACATTCATCCCGCCGGCCTCCTTGCCGCCCAGCGCGGCAATCGGGCTGCTGTGAATGCTCAACATCGCGATTCGCATGGTTCTCCTGATTGTCATAAGCCGCAATTTGCCAGGCGGCCCTTGCGGGCCGCCGGTGGCGCAGCGCTGCATCATTCGGGTATGTTGGAATAGTCTCGGCCGCCGCGCTGGCGTTACATATTCGCCCGGTCGCGGCGTGTGGCCTCGCGCCATTCTGGCACGGGCGCTACGCGGGGCCTGGCGGGCAGTGCCCTGCCGGTGCCGCCCCCGTGGTGTCCGGCAGCAACTGCTCGGAGCCCTTGGGCCTGATCGCGTACGCCGTACCTATTATACGAGATCTTAGCCGAGATAGTTTTCAGCTGGTTTACGGCACATCGTACTTGCGAAACAGGTCGTCGAGCGCCTCGCGCAGCAGCGGCGACTCTTTGCGGCCCAGGCGCTCGGCCAGCAGCTTCAGCCGGCGCACGCTCGAGGCCGCGTAGTAGCACGATTTCATCACCATTTCTTCGTTCGGCGGCAGGCTCACCTGGTTGCGCCCGGATTCTTTGGCGCTTGCCAGCGCCGCGTCGGCCGCCTGCACCAGCCCGCGCGTGTCTTTGGCGTCGCGCGGGAACTGCGCCACGCCAATTGTGATCGCCAGCTTGCGGCCGTCGGCCAGCGCGAAGCGCTCGTTGCCGTACACCAGCTGGCGCAGGCCCTCCATCCGCAAAAATGCCTGCTCGAGCGAGTGCGCCGGCAGCACCAGCGCGAACTCGTCGCCCGAGAAGTGGTATGCCTGGCCGGGCTGCTGCGCGCTGAGGATGCCCGCCAGCGTGCGGAGCACCGCGTCGCCGGTGCTCTGGCCGAAATCCAAGTTGACCTCGCTGAACGAGTCGATGTCAAGCAAGGCAAGTGCCACCGGGTTGCCCGCCTCGATCTGCTGCTTCAGCGCCTGGTTGAGCGCGTTGCGGTTCGGGAGGTCGCTGAGCGTGTCGGCCTGAGTTGTCATAATGTTCTCCCTTGTGTGTGGTTTTCCCGTGCACTGCGCGCGGTCTTCCCGCACGGTACACGAGGGTCGTGCCGCTCTGCGGAGGCTGAGCCAGCCGGCTGCGTGAGTTATATATAACGATATACTATATATCATATACTAAATAAAGAGTCAATATGTCGAGCTCATAGTCCCTAAAGCCTAGGGCCGGGGGGCGCAAACAAGCCCCTTCCCGGCACTGCCGGAAAGGGGCTTGGGCGATCGGGCTTCTCGTTGGCCGCGCTAGCTGCCGGGCGCGCCCCACTGCGGCGTGCCGGCGCCGCGGATGCCCAGCTGCACCGGCGCGCCCTCGGCGGGAGTCCATATCAGCGTGTTGCCGCTGCTGCCGCCCGGCTCGGGCTTTTGCGTCACCGCGCCGCTGCCGTCGCGCGCCCACAGCGACCACAGCACCGCGTCGATGTCGAGCGCCTCGGCGCGCACGGTGCTGGCCTTGCCGCTCTGGGTGTCGAGCCGCTGCATGTGGTAGGCGATCGGCTGGCTCGCGTCGGCGGTGACGCCGACAAACGCGTACAGCTGATCGTTCACCGCGATCGGGTTGAATACGTCGGCCTGGTTTGTGCCCTCCGAGGCGATCAAGATCCCCGGCTCGCCGCCGGCCGATGGCATGCGCCACAGCGCCGGCGCGCCGCCGGTCATGCCGTAGCTCGCGCAGTAGACCTGGCCGCCGTCGGCGCTCCAGGCTGCGCTGTAGCAGCTGTGCGGGTCGCCGCCAGGGCGCACCAGCTCGGTCAGCGCGCCGTCGCCGCCGGCTACCGCCATGCCCACCACGCCAATGTCGCCGCCCGGCGCGTCGGGGCCGTTGTCGGGCGCGGTCATCAGCAGCAGCCGCTGGCCATCGGGCGACCAGGCGATCGGCGTGCGCAGCTGGCCGGGCTTCGAGCCATCCTTGGCGCGCGCCAGGTTGGCCACCAGCAGCTTGGGCGCGCCGCCTTGGGCCTCGGCGCTATACACGCCGGCGCCCTGCGGGCCGTCGCCCCAGCTAAACGCGTAGCGCCGGCCGTCGGGCGACCACACCGGCTGCGATACCTGGCCCGTGAGCAGCTCGGCGCGCGCGCCGCCGTGCGCGTCGGCGCGCACCAGCTTGTTCGGCACAGGCTGGCCGACGACGTAGAGCAGCGTGCTGTCGGCCGGCGACACCGCGAAGCCGCTGATCGGCGCGTCCTCGTTCGTCACCTGGGCCGAAGTTTTGCCGTCGGCCTCCAGCCGCACGATCTGCTGCTGGCTGTTCAGAACGTACAGCGGCGCGGGCAGCACGCCGGCCGCTGGCGCGGCGGTGGGTTCGGCGGTTGGCGCTGCGGCGGCAGTAGGCTCAGGCGCCGGC
>CALLYN010000530.1 GCA_937858455.1 uncultured Kouleothrix sp. | reverse complement strand
GACGGTGATCTGGCACAGCGACAGCGAGCAGCCGCTGCTGAAAAGCTTCCTGATGAGCCTGCCCGGCTCGCGCTGCTACCTGATTGTGTCCGACGACGCCGAGTCGCTCGTGCGTAGCGTGTTTGAAAACGCCCAATGGCTGCGCTCGGCCAACCGCCGCAACTTCCATTTCTTGCTGTGCTGCCGCGATACCGACTGGCTTGCAGTAAAAGGCCGCGACCTGCTGGAGCGTTATCGCGACGTGCCGGCAGCGCTCTTTACGCTCAAAGGCCTGGTGCCCGACGACGCCCAAGCCATTGTGTGGGCGTGGCAGCGGCTCGGCCCTGAAGGCCTGCGCGATCTATACGCCGAGCAATTCGATATTGCCCAGGCTACCAGGCAATTTGTGAAAGAGGCACACTCCGAATCCAATGCCACGATTGGCGCATTCCTCGGCGCGCTGCTGCGCGTGCGCTTTGGCGAAAACTTGAAAATGCACGTTGAGCAGCTGCTGTGGAAGCTTCACGAGCGGCCCGCGCCGCCTAAGCCGAACGGCAACCTCATGGATGCGTTCGCGTATATCGCGGCAATGCACGCCGAAAATCAGCTGATCCTTTCGAAGCCGGTGCTGGCCGAAGCGCTGCACTGCACCACCGGCGAGCTGCAGGCCCAGGTGATCAAGCCGCTCGGCGCCGAGGCGTTTATGAGCGCCAGCCGGCTGACGCTCACGCGCCACCGCTCGATCGCCAAAGCCGCCGTCGAGATTCTGGCCGAAGACATGCTCAGCGAGCTGGGCAAGGATACATTCGACGACCTGTACGCCGAGCTTGTGTGCGCCGCCGAGCAGCTTTCGCTCGATAACGCGCCGCGCGAGTATGTCGAGGGCTTTCGCCAGCTGCCCGAGGCGCTGCGTAAGGGCGGCAACGCCCCGGCCGGGATCCACGCGGCGCGCGGGCTGCTCAGGCGCTGGCCAGGCAACCTGGCGTTTCTTGTCGATCTTTCCAAGCTCTACCGGCGCGATAAATCGCCCGAGCACTCGGTGCGGCTGTTTCGCGACCCCGAGCGCACGCCGTACCCCTACGACCGCGCATGCTACAACGAGTGGGCCACCGCCGAAGGCCTGATCGGCCGCGCCTACCTCGATGTCTGGCTCTCGGGCGTTGCGCTCGCCGACGATATCGAGCGTAACCTGAAGCTGAACATGGCCGTGATGGCGCTTAATGGCCTGACGATCGCCTTTCACCGCGTATTTATCGATTCGAGCCAGCGCGATCAGCAGGCCATCGCGTCCTGCGGCGCCGCTGCCCAGCTTGCACGCCAGCTCGACTATAGCGGGCGTATTTCTTCAAACGATGCCTGGAAGCAGGTTTCTGGCTGCCTCGAGACCTGCAAGGAATATGGGATCGAACCACTCGAGCCGGCTGTGGCGCTGCAGCAGATCGCCAGCGGCATTCAGCAGGCCTGGCACCACTGCGAAGAAGATCTGCCCAGCTGGGATTGGCTGCCCCAATCAAGCCGGCTGACGTTCGCCGATCTCGAGCGCAAATTCGTGGTGTAGCAAACGCGAAGATCGCGGACTTCTTAATACACACAAGGAAACGACCATCATGCCCCAACCAATGCTGATCGGCGGCGAGCGCGTGCCAAGCGTTACCGGCGAGTACTTCGAGGTGTACGACCCAGCCACCGAAGAGCTGGTCGACCGCGCGCCGATGGCTAGCGAAGACGACGCGCGCCGCGCTATTGCCGCCGCCAATGCCGCCTTCCGCAGCTGGCGCCACGCCACCGCCCACGAGCGCGCCGAGCTGCTGCACGAGGTCGCGCGTAAGATCCGCGCGCGCACCGACGAGCTGGCGGCGCTGCTGACGCGCGAAGGCGGCAAGCCGCTGGTCGAGAACCGCGACGAGATGGGCTGGAGCGCGGCGTGCTTCGACTACTACGCCGAGCTGCAGCGCAACGCCCGCGGCCGCGTCATCCCGTCGGTCGAGCCTTCGCAGCTGGCGCTGGTGCTGAAAGAGCCCTACGGCGTGGTGGCGGCGATTGTGCCGTGGAACTACCCCATCCTGCTGATG
>CALLYN010000529.1 GCA_937858455.1 uncultured Kouleothrix sp. | reverse complement strand
TTTTCCTGCAAGTTGCTCGCCACGGCGGCCGCGCGCGTATGGTAGCAGATTTTGGCGCGGCCTCAGCGCATCTCAGCCATTTTCAGCCGCGAGTCAGCGGCAGGGGCTAGTGCGCCGCGCCAGTTTCGGCTAGACTACGCAGCTATCCACGTGTCGATCCAAGCGCTTGGAGGAAGCACATGCTCAATCAGATCGCGTCGGAGGGCGGCTGGCTGCGCCTGCTCAACGGTATTAGCGCCGACGTGCGCCGGGCTGAGTCGATCGACCAGCTCGCCGATTGCGTCGTGCGCAGCGGTATCGCGCTGGGGTTCGCGCGCGCCCGGCTGTGGCGGCTGACGCCCGACGGCGTTTCGCTGATCGGCATGAGCCAGGCCGGCGACCCGGCCGGCGGCGAATTTCGCGGGCTGAGCATCGCCCTGCACGAGTCGCCCTACTCGCAGCAGGTGCTGCAAGCGCGCGAGCCCCAGTACTTCGACGGCGAGCAGCTTGGCGCCTGGATGCTGCCGCGCTACCTTGGGCCAGAGAAGTTTGCCGCGCCGATCGGCCAGTGGGTACACATGCCGCTGTGGGCCGGCGCGCACTGCTGGGGCATGCTCACGCTCGACAATGCCGACCAGCCCGGCGCGATCACGCCCGAGCGCCGCCTGGTACTGAGCCTGTTTGGCCAGCAGATCGCCGCCGCGATCGAGCACACCAGCCTGGCCGAGGAGCTGCGCCGCCGCGAGCAGGAGCGCGACTGGCTCGAGGAGCTGATCCACATTGGCGCCGACGAGCAGCGCACCACCTCGTTCGACGAAACCACGGCGATCATTATCGCCGGCGGCCGCCGCCTGGGCTTCGAGCGCGTGCGGCTGTGGCTGCTGAGCGAAGACCACGAGCTGCTGATCGCCGTGGCCCAGGCGGGCTGCGCGGGGCTCGACGCGTTCGAGGCGGTACGCTTCCCGCGCCGTGCCTCGAAGTATATCGAGCGCGTGATCGTGGCCAAGCAGCCGGTGTTCTTTCGTGGCGAAGAGCACGGCCCGGGCTACCTCTCGCGCACGTTTCGCCAGCAGGGCTACCAGCCGCCGGCTGGCGACTGGGTCGGCATTCCGCTGCTCAGCAACCAGCAGCTGGTAGGCGTACTGATGCTCGACAACGCCGCCGCGCCGCGCGTGCTCGACCGCGATCAGCAGAAGCTGCTGGCGCTGTTCGGCCAGCAGGCCGCCGCCGCGCTCGACCGCGCGCGCAAGGCCTACGAGCGCACCTGGTTCTCGATCATCTCTGACACCATCGCCGCGGCCCAGCACGTGCAGACGCTGCGCGAGGCCGCCGAGCTGCTCGCGCAGGGCGGGCGCCGGCTCGACTTCGACCGGGTGCGGCTGTGGCTGCTCAGCGCCGACGGCCAGTATATCGACGGATTGAGCGAATCGGGCAACGATTCGCTTCCGAATTTTCAGTCGTTGCACGTTGAGTATACACAGTCGCATTTCAGCCAGCATATGGACGGCGCGCGCGAGCCGCGCTTCTTTCGCGGGATCGAAGAGGGCGACACCTACCTGGTGCGCACCTACCCCGGCTTCGCCGCCCCGGTGGGCGACTGGGTCAGCCTGCCATTGTGGACAAATGACCGCATGTTTGGCATTTTGACGCTCGACAACATCCACCGGCCGCGCGTGCTCTACCCCGGCCAGCGCGACCTGCTGCAGCTGTTTGGCCGCCAGGGCGCGGCGGTGCTCGAGCGCGCGCAGCTCTACGAGGCCGACCGGCGCCAGCAGGTCGAGCGCAAGTGGCTGGCGACGCTCTCGGCGATCGCCGAGCGCACCCAGCAGGCCTCGACGCTGCCCGAGGCGGCGCGCGCGATTGTGCAGGGCGGCCTAAGCCTGGGCTTTGTGCGCGCGCGGCTGTGGCAGCTGAGCGCCGACGGGAGCACGATCGAGTGCATCTGCCAGACCGGCGCCGACCACGTGGCCGACCTGGTAGGCGCCACGCTCTCGATCGGCCAGGCCGACTACGCGCGCGAGATATTGGTCGGCGACCGGCCGAAAATCTTCCCGTGGCGCGGCGACCTGCCGGTGCTGATCGACCGGCAGCTGGCCGCGCGCGGCTTCGCGCCCCCCGCCGATGAGCGCATTGGCGTGCCGCTGTGGAACAACGACCGCTGCTTTGGCCTGCTGGTGCTCGACTATGGCGAGCAGCCGTTCCCGCCCGAGCAGCGCGACCGGCTCGACCTGATCGAGCTGTTCGGGCGCCAGGCCGCTGCGGCCCTTGAGCGCGTGCGGCGCGCGGCCGAGCGCGATTGGCTCGAGCAGCTTTCGCTAGTGGCCAGCGAGCTGCAGCTGGCACTCAAGCCAGAAAGCGTGCAGGAGGCTATTCTGCACGGCGCGCAGCGCCTAGGCTTCGCGCGCGCGCGGCTGTGGCGCCTGCGCGCCGACGCGCAGACCCTCGAGGGCGTGTGCCAGATCGGCACTGCGGGGCTTGAAGATTTCGCCAACCTGGTGATCCGCCGCTCGGACTCGCTCTATATTCGCAAGATGCTCGCCAGCCCCGCGCCGGTCACATTCTATGGCCATGCCGACGGCCCCGACATCCTCTCGCAGCACTATGCCGCGCACGGCTACCGCTCGCCGCGCGGCGGCTGGGTGGGCCTGCGCCTGGGGATCGGCAAGGTCGAGGGCAGCGCGCAGTGGCGTGGCGTGCTGGTGCTCGACAACGGCGACGACGCGCGGCGCCTCAGCGCCGAGCAGGAGCAGCTGCTGAACCTGTTCGCGCGCCAGGCCGAGGCCGCGCTCGAGCGCGCCCGGCTGTACGAAGACGGCGTGCTCGAGCGCGCGCAGCGCCAGCTGTTCGAAAAGCTCAATGCCGTGGCCAACCGCCTGCAGCGCGCCCGCGGCCTGCAGAGCGTCGCGGCGATCGTGGTGCGCGGCGCGCAGGATCTCGGGTTTGTACGCGCGCGGCTGTGGCAGCTCAGCGACGACAAGCGCCACGCCAGCGGTGTGGCCCAGTGGGGCGACCCCGACCTCGACAATTTCGCCGAGATGCAGGCCGACACCGGCCGCTCGCCATATATGCAGAAGGTGCTAGCTGGCGCCGGCATTGAGTTCTTCCAGGGGGCGTCGCATGGCACTGGCGTGCTCGAAGATCACTATGGCAGCGATAAGTTCCACCCACCGCTCGGCGAGTGGGCCGGCATCCGCATCGGCCTTGGCCAGCAGTGGCAGGGGCTGCTGTTCCTCGACCACGGGCAGCTGCGCCGGCCGATCAGCGAGGCCCAGCGCAACCTGCTCGGCTGGTTGCGCCAGCAGGCCGAGGCGGCGATCGAGCGCGCCCGGCTGTACGAAGAAGAGCAGCGCCAGCGCTTTGAGAGCGCCTGGCTGAAAGAGCTGCACGATGTTGGCCGCGAGCTGCAGCGCGCCCGGCAGCTCCACGAGGTGGCCGATGTCGTTGTGCGCGGCGTGCAGCGGCTGGGCTTTATGCGCGCGCGGCTGTGGCAGCTCAGCGACGACGGCCAGACGGTACGCGGGGTGGCGCAGTGGGGCAGCGCGCTGCTCGAAGACTTCGAGACGCGAACCACCAGCCGCAGCCACTCGCCGTATATCCAGAAGGTACTCACGAGCGGCGACGGCATCGAGTTTTTCGACGGCACCCAGCTCGGCGCTGGCGTGCTCGACGAGCAGGCGCGCCCGGCCGTAGGCGAATGGGTCGGTATTCGCATTGGCGCCGGCCAGCACTGGCGCGGCGTGTTGTTCCTCGACCGCGACCAGAAGACCCAGTCGCTCACCAGCGCCCAGCGCGGCCTGATAGGGCTGTTTGGCCGCCAGGCCGAGGCCGCGCTTGAGCGCGCCCGGCTGTATGAAGAAGAGGAGCGCCAGCGCTCCGAGAGCGCCTGGCTCAAGGACCTGGCCGAGGTAGCTAGCAAGCTGCAGCCGGCCGACACGCTTGAAAAAGTGGCCGAGCAAATTGTTGCCGGCAGCGAGCCGCTCGAGTTCGAGCGCGCGCGCCTGTGGCGCCTGAGCGACGACGGCGAGGCGATTATTGGGGTGAGCCAGCGCGGCAGCCCCGAGCTGGCACCGTTCGAGCGCGTCACCCTGCCGCTTGCGGGCGAGCCCTCGAGCCGTGCGGCGATCGAGCAGCGCAGACCGCGCGTATTCCAGGGCCAGGCCGAGCGCCAGAGCCAGCTCGACGCGCTGTTTCTTGAGCGCGGCTTTCGCCCGCCGGTGGGCGAGTGGGTCGAACTGCCGCTGATTGTCCAGGAGCGTGTCTGGGGCCTGCTGACGCTTGACAACGCCAGCGCCGCTCGCACGCTCACCGGCGCGCAGAGCAACCTGATCAGCCTGTTTGCGCGCCAGGCCGAGGCGGCGATCGAGCGCGTCGAGCAAGATTCACGGCTGCGCTTCCTCACCATGGCCGCCGCGCGGATCGCCTGGGCTGCCGAGATCGCCCACGATGTGAATAGCGAGCTTAGCCATATCCGCTCGCTAGTCGACCGAATGAAGCGCCTGCCAAGCTGCACCTACCGCGATCTGCGGCGGCTGGGCCAGGGCCGCGACCCGCGCCTGGCAGCGCTGGCAGCGCGCCTCGACCCGGCGGCGGCGCCGCAGCGGGCGCTCGATGCGGCATGGGCTATGGAGCTGGCCCAGGTGTACCTCGACGACTTGGCGCTGCACGCCGGGCGCCTGGCGATCACCTTCACCGACACGCGCGCCGCCGAGGGCGAGATCGACACCCAGCCGCTGGCGATCAATGAGTGGCTCGCGCGCGAGCTGCCGAGCATTCCGCTTGGCCAAGATGCCGAGCTGCGGCTGCGCCTGGCCGAAGGCGAGCGCACCGTGGCCACCAACCCGATGGTGCTGCGGCGCGTGCTGCTGCACCTCGCGCGCAACGCGCGCGAGGCCATGCGCCCGCACGGCGGCACGATCACCGTGCGTACCCTGTTTCACGCGGCGGCGGTCGAAATCCGGCTGGAAGATACCGGCCCGGGTGTTCCGGCCGACGTGCGCCTCGCACTGTTCCAGCGGCAGATCACGACGAAAAATCGGCCAGGCGGCCTGGGCCTCATGTTTGTGCGCATTATGCTCGAGGGCCTGGGCTGCCGGATCAAGCTGCTGCCGTCGGCCGCCGGGGCAGTGTTTGCGATCGAGCTGCCGAGCGCACTATAGCCGAAGGGAAGGAGCACCCGCATGGAGACTCACTCGCCCGCTGAGACTCCCTGGATGCCTGATGTGCTGATCGTCGACAACGACGACGAGATGCGTGATCAGATCTGGCAGGATCTGGTGTCGTGGAACTACCGGCCGGTGCTCGCCGCTGGCCAGGGGCCGGCGCTGCTGGCCGATACCCTGGCGCTCTTGGCGCGCTCGCACTACGCAGTTGCGCTGATCGACCTGCGGATCGGCGATAATTACGACCCGCACGACCAGGGCGGCCTGGATGTGATCCGCGCGATCCGCGCGCGCAGTGGCACGAACTGCATCTTGCGCACGGCCTTCCCGACTGTCGATGTCGCGCGCGAGGCGATCGCGCGGCGCGGCGCGTTCGACCTGGCGCACAAGAATGCGCCGCCGGCCGAGCTGCGCGGCCTGCTCGCCCGCGCTGTAAGGTATTCGTGCCTGTGCGAGCAGAGCGGCACGCTCCACTGGCACCCCGCCGCCGGCGATATGGCCGGTCTCGTGCGCGAGCACGCCGATGACCTGGTTCGGTGTGGTCGATTCGAGCAGGGCGCCGGAATTGATGAAAATGCGATGGCCG
>CALLYN010000528.1 GCA_937858455.1 uncultured Kouleothrix sp. | reverse complement strand
GCACCATCCATGAAAAAGTACCGCTCTGCCGAAGGCAAAACGCGCACCGCGTAAGGCCTGTGAGATTGAGAAGTATATCACAGAACGCCGGCTGGCCTACAGCGCGTCGAGCCGGGCCAGCTCCTGGCCGAGCTGCTCGCGCGCCCATAGCTCCTGGTCGTTGGTGGGGAACTGGCGGTAGGTGCACTCGATAATCATGATCAGGTAGAGGTAGATATTGTAGAGCACGCGCCGCGCTGGTGCGCCGGGCTGCTCGAGCGGGCTGGCGCCGTAACCTGCGGCGAACCCGGCTGGAAGCTCGGCGGTGCGAAACTGCACTTCGATCAGCGGGTCGCCCCACAGCGCGCGCTCGAAGTCGATCACGCCGCTGATCTGGCGGGTTTCGGGGTCGACGAAGATGTTCCCGTCCCATAGATCCCAGTGCACCAGCTGCGGCGTGCCGATCGGCGCGAGGGCGTGCGCCTGCCGGGCCACCTGCTCGCGCAATGTGGCGTAGGGCCGCGGCAGCGCGATGCCAAGCGCCTGGCCGTCGGCCAGCACGCCGTCGAGCATGGCCAGAAACGCATCCTTCCAGCAGGCATAGCGCGGCGCGCCGGGGGCCGCGTAGCCAAACGCCGCGCCGCCGATCGCGTTGATCTCGCGCAGGTACTCGCCAATCGCCCTGTCGATTGGCTGCTGCTCGGCGGCGCTGAGCCGCTGGCGCAGGTGGTGCAGCGGCACGCCCGGTAGGTACTCCATCAGGAAGTATGGGCTGCCAACCAGCTGGCACGTGTCGTCGAAGTGGAGCACGGCCGGCGCCGGCACGCTGGTGCCCGCCCGCACCAGCTCGATGGTGGCGACCTCGGCGTAGATGATGTTGCGCTCGTAGCGCAGCACCGGCACGTTGGCCGGCGGTGCGATCTTCAGCACGCAGCGGCGCCCGCCTGCCAGCCTAAGCAGGTAGGCCGCGTTGAAAAACCCTTCGGTTAGCTCCTGAAGCTCGGCGAGCGCCGCGTCGGCGCCGAATGCCCGCTCGACGATCGCGGCGGCGGTGGCTGGCGCGATCCGCGTTTTCGAGATGCTCTGCATGGTTGCCCTTCACGCTTGACAAGGTTGTTTAGTTACCATATCATATTTATACACTTATAGGCGCATGTAACGATTGGAGTGGTGTATGCACAGCGAGGCGGTTTCCAGCCGCCCGGCGGGGGCGCGCGGGCAGGTCGATCACACGGCGCTACGAACGAACCAGGCGTTTATTATAGCGCTTCTGGCGCTGGCGTTTCTCGCCGACCAGCCGTGGCTTGTGGCGTTTGTATGCGCGGTGATGGCGCTGGGCACGGCCATTCCGCAGGCGGCGCTGTTCCAGCGGGTCTACCGCGACATACTGCGGCCGGCGGGGCTGCTGCGGCCCGATCTGCGCGCCGAGGATCCGGCGCCGCACCGGTTTGCCCAGGGCATGGGCGCGGCGGTGCTGCTGGCTGCGAGCCTGGCGCTGTTCGCGGGCGCGACGACGCTGGGCTGGGCGCTGGCGTTTGTGGTGATCGTGCTGGCG
>CALLYN010000527.1 GCA_937858455.1 uncultured Kouleothrix sp. | reverse complement strand
GAGGCGGGGCCGGCCGATGTATGGCGCGCGCTGCTGCGCCAGCCGGGGCCGCTGCTGCGGCTGCTCGCGTCGCCGGCGCTGATCTCGGCCGGGGCGGCGCTGCTGATACCCTACCTGAACCTGTTCTTTACACAGCGCTTCGCGGTAGCCGACCAAACGCTTGGCCTGATCTTCGCCGGGCTGGGGGTGTGCACCGGCCTTGCGACGCTGGCGGCGCCCGCGCTGGCGCGGCGGATGGGCCGGCTGCCAACCATCGTTCTCACCGAGGCGCTGGCGATCCCGTTTCTGCTGCTGCTGGGCTGGGCGCCAATGCTGGGGCTGGCGGTAGGCGCGGCGCTGGGGCGCGCGGCGCTGTTCAACATGGGCGCGCCGCTGTACGACGCATTCGCGATGGAGCGCACGCCGGCAGCCGCGCGCCCGACCGTGATCGCGTTGCTGAACGGCGCGTATGGCGTGGGCTACCTGTTTGGGCCGCTGATCAGCGTACAGATCCAGGCGCGCTATGGATTTGGGCCGATCTTCGCGATTACGGCCGCGTGCTATCTTGTGGGGGTGTGGCTCAAGTATTGGTTTTTTCTGCGTGGAAGCGGGCGAAACTCTCGTTAGGCTTGGCTCAAACGTTCTTTACCGTTGTGCAATCTGTGTCACCTGTGGAAGATCGCCTTATTGGCGTTGGGCACGCGCGGCGATCTGGCTGATCGCCCGATCGTACTGCACAGGAAGCGCCTGATGGCTGGTGACGCAGAGATCGAGATCGTGCAGCAGCCCGTCGGCGATGCCATAGATCCAGCCGCGTACGGCCAGCGATTTACCGGCATCCCAAGCCTGCTGGACGACGGTAGTCTGGCAGATGTTTACCACCTGTTCGACCACATTAAGCTCACACAGGGTGTCGATCTGGCGGGCCGGCGCAGTGCTCGCCAGCAGCGGCGCGTGTTTGTTGCGCACGTCTTGCACGTGGCGCAGCCAGTTGTCGATCAGGCCGTAGCGCGTGTTGGCGAGCGCCGCCTGAACGCCGCCGCAGCTGTAGTGCCCGCACACGATGATATGGCGCACATTCAGCACATCCACGGCGAAGTGCAACACCGAAAGGCAGTTCAAGTCGGAATGCACGACGACATTCGCGACATTGCGGTGTACAAACATATCGCCGGGGAGCAGCCCGACGAGCTGGGTGGCCGGCACGCGGCTGTCGGAGCAGCCGATCCACAGGTAGGCCGGGGCCTGCTGGGCGCTGAGCCGCTCGAAAAATGCCGGGTCTTCGGCCTTCATCTGCGAGGCCCAGGCGTGGTTGTTTGCCAGCAGGCGCTGAATTTCGTCCATACTCCTCTTCGCGCGCTGTATGCCGCGCCGCCCAAGCCAATAGACTTTATTGGAAATAAAAGAGGTTCGGAGGGGCAAAGTCCCTCCGGCTCCCCTGTTTCCGATTAAGCCTAATATACCTGGCGGCCGCGCAGCCGCCAGGGCGAGCGCTATAGGCGGTATAGTATCAAGAACCAGGCCGCAGCTCGGCCGGGAACTCTTGAATCGCCCGGTTGCGGCCGAGGCACACGACTTCAACATCGGCCTCGACCAGCGTGGCGCCCGCGCGCTCGATCCGCTGGTGGAACAGCGCGCGGAATGGCGACTCGAGCGTCATAGCCGAGACGACATCGACGTGATCGCTCAGCTCGGCCGGCCGGCGGAACTTGATCGTCATGCCGTACACAACGAAGTAGTAGCCGTCGGCGTTCCACTCGCGAATCGGGCGGCCGAACTGGCCGACCAGCTCGGTTCGCCCGCGCTCGAGATACTTCAGGTAGTTGGCGTAATATACCACGCCGAGGCTATCGGTGTCTTCATAGTACACCGTGTAGGTCACCCGATTTTCCATCTGGCAGTCCGCTCCTTCAGCCCTGGTACGCCGCCAGCGGCATGAGCTTTACCGTCTCGCCCGGCGTGAGGCACGGCACCAGGTGCATCTGGTGGTGGTGCTGCACAGTCACAACCGACGTGCCGATCTGCAGCTGGTTCAGGCAGTGCGAGACACCATCCTTATCGGGGTCGCAGTTGGCGTCGGAAAGCACAAGGGCGGTGGCGGCGCCATCGGGCAGCATGCCGGTGCGCAGGTTTGCCATCAGGAAGCCCTCGGCATTGCTGGTGCCGGGCAGTTGGTCGGTTGCCGAGCCAATGACTAGCGTACGCATCGACGCATCAGTCTGGCGCGAGACGTCGACGAAGTGTGGCGCGGGCGCCGGTGCGGCCGGGGGGTAGGCGGCCTGAAGCGTGGCGCCGCTGCCGCGCGTGAGCACAAGCGCAAGAAGCAGGGTTGCGCCGATCAGAAAGCCGACGGCCAGCATAGCGCGGCCACGGCTACGTGTGGTGTGGTTGGTTGGTCGAGACATGGTCGGACTCCTCGGTGTTTTGTTGTCAGGCTGCCAAAATCGTAGCCGATCGTCGGGTGTAGCCTGGTGAGCGATTGGTACCCACGCGAGAAGAAACCACAACCAAAGTGTGCGAGATTTCGGGGGCAACGAAGCCGCCTCCGAGCCTCCACCATACAGCAAGTGATTCAGATGGATAAGGCGGGGCTAGCCGCCCCGTGCGCGGCGGCGAAGCGCGCCAATCAGGCGGCGGGCGCGTCGCAGCAGCGCGAGATGCGGCGCGAGCGCGCGCTCGTCGAGGTGC
>CALLYN010000526.1 GCA_937858455.1 uncultured Kouleothrix sp. | reverse complement strand
TGGCGCGGCCGGGCGCGGCCGCTCGGGCTGGGGCTGCGCGGGCAGGTAGTGCTCGAGGCTACCGAGCCGGCCGGCGCTCTGCGGCGGCTGCCAGCGCACGATCGCGTCGTCTTCGAGGCCATAGTACACCAGCAGCCGGTCGAGCAGCCAGTGCAGCGCGGCCAGCTGCGCGGCGCCCGAGCCGCCGTCGAGGCGATGCTCAAGCATCACGCCGACGCTGATCAGGTCGATATTGCGGGCGCGGCGGTTCCAGGCCGCCAGGCCGCTATGGCGCGCGGCGCGCTGGCGGTAAGGCACCAGCTGGCAGATCGCGCCGTCGGCGTCGATGTAGAAGTGCGGGGCGGCGGTGCTGCCGGGGGCGGTGAAGCTGCCGAGCGCCGCGAGGGCCGGGCCAAGCCGGCTGTGCAGCACGATCGCCTGCACGCGGTTGCTGCGCCGAGGCTGGCTAGCGGTTGGCGGTGCCGGCAGGCTACGAACCTCGTACTGTGCCATGGGGAGCCTCCTTCCGGGCGTGAAGGGGAACGGGGGCAGCGCCTATGGTTCAGCCGAAGCGCACGTCGCTTTCGGCGGCGACGTACAGCTGCACCACGGCGAGGTGCGCGTAGAGCAGCGCGCTGAACATCAGCCATAGCGCCAGCAGCGTCAGCGGCCAGGGCAGCAGCCACGCGGCGCCGGCCAGCAGCAGCGCCGGCAGGTAGGCTGGCAGCGAGCGCAGGCGCGCCCTGGCGTAGATCGCGCGCGCGCGCGGGGCCAGCGCTGCGCGCACGGTGCGCATACCCAGCGCGTTTTCGGCGCGGCCAGTGTCGGCGAAGAGCAGCCGGCCCACAGGGGCAACGCTGGCGCCAAAGGCCGCAAGCTCGTAGAGCGCCAGCAGCGCCAGCAGCGCCAGCGCCGGCCAGCTCGCGGCGCCGCCGCTGGCGAGCATAGCTGCGGCTAAACACAGCAGCGCCAGCCCCAGGCCAAAGATCGGCATGCCGAAAAACAGCACGTCGATCAGCACCGCCAGCAGGCCGGCGATATAGCGGTTGCCCCACTCGCGCCAGGGCGGCAGCGGCGTGGCGAAGCCCTTGCGCGTCAGATCCATACTCTCGATCACCAGGCCGGCGCCCCACGGGTAGCCGACGATCGTGAGCATCAGGGCGCCGCCGATCAAGATCTTGCGCCACCAGTGTGGGTCGCGGTGGATGGTGGCGAGCGCGGTGCGTAGGTTCATTGGCTAGTAGGGCTAGGCCTTACGCGTCTGCGTGGTTCCGCATCACAGTGCGGCGAGTTTGCAGCCCGCGGCAGCATGGCACCGGTCCATCTTCTGAGTGGGGTTTTCGGCGCGGAGCGCGGAAAACCCCATACAGTTATTGGATAGTACCGCTCTGCCGAAGGCTGAGCGCGCCAGCCGCGTAAGCCCTAGAGACATCGCGCACAGCTACACAGAACGTACCGCTCTGCCGGCGGCAGAGCGCGCGAGCGTGCAAAGCCGCTAGCTCCCGGCGCCCTTGTTCTCGAGCCGGGCGCGGAAATCGGCCCACAGCTCGCGCTCGCGCGCGGCGCTGGCCTTGCGTGCCACGGCCACCGTGTCGCTCAGCAGGCCGCTGATATTATCGCGGGTGCCCTCGATGGTGCCGCGGATGCCCTGGCGCGTGGCCGCGCCCGATCGCGGCGCGGTGAGGATCACCGAGGCCGCGCCGATTGCCGCGCCAACCACAAACCCCAGCAGAAATCGTCCCATTACTCGCTCCTATCGATACATAGGATTGCCGCGCACATCATACACCAACTTTCACACCAGCGCGGCGATATCGGCCTGGGCGCGCGCGATAAACGCCTCGATCGGCATGGCGCCCAGATCCTCGCCGCTGCGCAGGCGCACCGCCACCGCGCCGGCCTCCTGCTCTTTGCCGCCGACGATCAGCATGTACGGCACCTTCTGCAGCTGAGCCCGGCGGATCTTCGCCTGCATGCGATCCTTGCTCTCGTCCAGCTCGGCGCGCAGCCCGGCGGCCTCGAGCTTCTGCTTCACCTCGCGGCCATACGCGCCGT
>CALLYN010000525.1 GCA_937858455.1 uncultured Kouleothrix sp. | reverse complement strand
AGTGCGGCCGGGCATGCGCCACCTGTATATACATATTCCGTGCTGCCATCGCCGCTGCGCCTACTGCGATTTCAACACCTACGCGAATATGGACGACCGCATGGCCGCGTATGTAGGCGCACTCTGCGCCGAGCTGGCCGCCTTGCGCGTGCCCGACGATGTGCCGCCGCCTACGCGCCCGGCCAACGCCCCGCCCGAAGCGCTCACCCGCGCCGATCTGCGCCCGACGATCTTTCTCGGTGGCGGCACGCCGAGCATGCTGCCGCTGCCGCTGCTCGAGCGCGTGCTGGCCGCCGCCGACGCGATCGTGCCGCTGGCCGGCGCCGAAGTGACCGTCGAGGCCAACCCTGGCACTGTGCTCGGCCGCGACTACCTGCGCGGCCTGCGCGGCCTGGGGGTGAACCGGCTGAGCATGGGCGTACAGAGCCTGCACGACCCGACGCTGCGTGTGCTTGGGCGCATCCACACGGCGGCCGAGGCGCGCGCGAGCTATGCCGACGCGCGCCGCGCCGGCTTTGAGAATGTCAACCTCGACTTGATCTTTGGCCTGCCGGGCCAGACACCCGCGCAGTGGGAGGCGACGCTGCGCGAGATTGCCGGCTGGGATGCCGAGCACTTCTCGCTGTACTCGCTGATCCTCGAGCCGAGCACGCCGCTGTTCGCGCAGGTGCAGGGCGGCCGCGTCAGCGTGCCCGACGACGACGATACCGGCGAGATGTACGAGCGCGCGATCGAGCTGCTCGGCGCGGCCGGCTACGCGCAGTACGAGATTTCGAACTGGGCGCGGCACGCCGACGCGCAGGCGACTGCGCAGCCGCCCCACGCCGCGGCCTCCGCGCAGCTGCCCATCCCGGCGTACGCCTGCCACCACAACCTGGCCTACTGGCTGAACGCCGACTACCTCGCGGCCGGCGCGGGGGCGCACGGCCACGCCTTCCCACGGCGCTACGCCGACGTGCTGGGCATCGACGAGTATATCGGCCGCGTGGCTTCCGGGCGCGCGCCAATCGCCGAGATCACCGAGCTGAGCGCGCGCGACCTGCAGGCCGAGACGATGTTTATGGGCCTGCGCATCAACGCCGGTGTGAGCTACGCGCATTTCCGCGACCGCTGTGGCGCCGACATGGCCGAGGTCTACGCTGCCGAGCTGGCCGAGTTGGCCGGGCTAGGCTTGCTCGAGCGCGACGAGCTGGGAGTGCGCCTGAGCGCGCGCGGCCGCATGCTCGGCAACCATGTGTTCGAGCGCTTCGTCTAGCTTTAGAGATTGTCTGATACCAACTCCGTTTGATTACTTGTGTTTTCTTGTGCGGCGCCCGGCAAAGCCGGGCGCCGCACAAGAAAAAGAAACTTGGGTGCGGCGAAGCCGCCCCCAAACCCCCACCAAATCGTGGCCTGGGTGAGACGCGCCTAGGCCACGACGCCTTGTGCTTTGCGTTGCCGTGACTAGGGCATGGCTGCGGCGTCGAGACGGATGTCGTCGAAGGTTGCGTCGATCGCCTTGCCGTTGGTCGCGCCCAGTTGGATCTGGCTGGCCGAGCTAGCCCAGGTGCCGTTCACGATTGTTGCGAACGGCGTTGCCGGGAACGGCGCATCGCCCTGCGCCAGGAATACCTCCAGCACCGCGTTGGCGCCCGTGCCTTTCTTTTGATGCAGCCCGACCCGGTAGATCGCCCCGAGCGCCAGCGCGGCCGAGTGGCTGCCGATCGATGAGCTGCCGTTGCGCAGCTGGAGCGTACGGTCGGTGTTGAGCACGAGGTTGCCGACAGTGGTGCCGCCGTTGGCCACGCGTACGATCCGCACAGCTGCGGTGGGCGCGGCGTTCAGCTTGAGGTACAGCGAAAGATACAGGTTGTCGGCGGCGGCAAAGCCTTGCTGGAGGTAGGTGTTGCCCTGGAGGCGCGCTGAGGCCGCGCCCTTGAGCGGCGTGGTGGTGTCGAGGGTGGCGCCGGTGCCCGAGACACTCTCGGCGCCGCTGGGGCCGACCAGGCTGCCGCCCTCGAATGTGAGCGCCTTGATCGGCGCGCCTGATACCGGGCTGAGCGCGAAATCAGCGGTGACGCTCGCGTTTTCTGGCACGGTTACGGCTTGCTGGGCCGGATCGTAGCCGGCCGCAGCTGCGGTGAGCGACTGGCTGCCGGCGGCGATACCGGCAAGCGTGTAGCTACCGTCGGCGGCGGTAGTGGCGCTGGCGCCACTGGCCGCGACCGTCGCGCCCGCGATCGGCTGGCTGGTTGTGCGGTCGGTCACGCGGCCGGTGATGCTGCCAGTGATCGTTGGGTGGGCACCGGTGCGCAGCAGCGCTTCGACAAAGTAATAATCCCCATAGATCAGCCCAGTATCGTGCCCGTCGGCGCTACTCGAGTTGTTGTTGCGCGTGCCGTGCAGCAGGATCGAACGGTAGCTGGTGCCCTCGGCCAGGTAGCCCGGCGACGAGAGCGAGGTCAGGATGGCCCTGGCGCTGTCCAGGTAGGTCTGCTTGCGCGCGGCGTCGGTTTCGAGCTGGCTTAGTTCGAGCAGGCCCGAGGCGGCGATCGCGGCGGCCGAGCTGTCGCGCGGCTGGCCGGCCAGGCTGGGCAGCTCAAAGTCCCAGTAGGGCACCTTGTCGCTGGGCAGATGGCCGATGAAGTAGTCGGCGGTGGCGCGGGCAGTATCGAGGAAGCGCGGGTCGCTCGTCTCGCGATAGGCCATTGTGAAGCCATAGACCGCCCAGGCCTGCCCGCGCGCCCAGGTCGACTCGGTGTTGTAGCCCTGGGCCGAGCGCTTGCTCTTCACCGCGCCGGTGGCTGGGTTATAGTCGACCACGTGGTAGGTGCTGCCGTCGGGGCGCACGTGGTTCTCGCGCGTCTTGAGCGCGTGGCTGAGCGCCATCTGGTACCACTCGCTTTTCCCGCCATGCTTCGAGGCCCAGAACAAAAGCTCGAGGTTGATCATGTTGTCGACGATCACCTCGAAGTCTTTCGCGTCGGAGATCGAGCCCCACGAGCGGATGCAGCCGACGGTTGGGCTGTAGCGGCTGGCGAGCGTGCCTGCAGCCGTGAGCACAACCTGGCGGTAGGCGTCGTCGCCGGTGAGGCGGTAGCCGTTGCCGAAGCTGGTGAAAACCTTGAAGCCGATGTCGTGATCTCCGGCGTTGGTTTTTTGCCCGGCGATACCGGTCTGGCGTTGAGCTGCGGCGGTTCTCCAGGAGGCGTCGGCCGAGCGCTCGTACATGCGCCAGAGCGCGCCGGGGAAGAACCCGCTGGTCCAGCTGCTGGCGCCGGTGGTGTTCCAAGCGCCGGAGGTTTTGGTTGTCGAGGGATAGCTGCTGGCCGAACTAATACTGCTCAGGCTTGCACCGAGCTGGCGCGCGGCGAAGTCGAGATCGTGCTGGACGATCGTGTCGAACGAGCTTTGCGCCACGGCTGCCTTGGGTATGCAGCCGAGCAGTAGGCTGGCGCATAGCAGCGCGCCGACGCAGGCAAAGTGCCAGCGTGGAGGCTGCACAGGTGTTGGTTTTCGTCGCATAACCCACCTCCTTCAGGAGTATTGTTGCCGTGGAGATGCCTGGGCTGGCTGCGTGCGTATATGCAGGGCAACCCAGCGGGCAACCTGGCACCTTCGGCTTCGGCAGGGCGGGCGATTGCGTGGGGGCATTGTACTCCGTGCTGAGCCTGATGGGGTTTAGAAGCGTGCACGATGAGAGCAGA
>CALLYN010000524.1 GCA_937858455.1 uncultured Kouleothrix sp. | reverse complement strand
GGGCGCGCTGGTGGGCTGCGGGGCGCCCGGCGGCGTGGGCGCGCTGCAGGCGCTCAGCGCGAAAAGCAACAGCAGCGCGCCCGCGCGAAGGAGCAATCGTACGCTCATAGTGTTTCCTTTACCCGCCTATCGCTTACAATGCTGCCGTCGGCCAGCTCGATCACGCGCCCGGTGCGCATGGCCAGCTCGCGGCTGTGCGTTACCAGTACGAAGGTTTTGCCGCCGGCGACCCAGCGCCTGAACAGCTCAAAGCACGCGATCGCCGAGCGCGGGTCCTGGCGGCTGGTGGCCTCGTCGCCAAAGATGATCGGCGGATCGTTGGCGTTGGCGCGGGCGATCGCCGCGCGCTGCTGATCGCCGCCGCTGACGCGCGCCGGCATCCAGCCCTGCCGCTCGGCAAGGCCGACGGTGTCGAGCAGCCGCCGCACGCGCGCCTGGCGATCGGCCGCAGGCAGCGTGGCCGCAAGATCCATCGGCAGGCGCACATTCTGGCCGAGCGTCAGGCCCGGCACCAGGTTGAAGAACTGGAAAATGATGCCGATCTCGGTGCGGCGCCAGCGCGCAAGGTCGTCTTCGCTCTTGCCGGCCAGGCGCTGCCCGCCGATGATCACCTCGCCCGCGGTTGGCCGGTCGACGCCGGTGAGCATGTTCAGCAGCGTCGATTTGCCGCTGCCCGACTGGCCGACGATCGCGACGAACTCGCCGGCGCGCACCTGCAGCGAGATGTCTTTCAGCACCTGCACGCTGCCGCTGCCCACGGCGAAGCTCTTGCTCACGGCGCGCAGCTCGATCACACAATCATTCATACGCCAGGCTCTCCTGAACGCTCGCGCGGATCGCCTGCTGGGCCGGCGAGAGGCTGGCGACAGTCGCGATGATCACGGCCAGCAGCAGCCAGATCGCCACGCCCGACCAGGCGTACTGGAACACGACGCTGATGCGCAGCGCGGCGGCGACGCCGCGCGCGGTGAGGTAGCCGGCGGGGTAGCTCAGCAGCAGGGCGATCAGCCAGCTGAGCAGGCCCATCAGCAGGCCTTCGAGCACAAACTGCAGGCGAATAAACCCGGGCGTCGCGCCGATCGCGCGCAGCACGCCGATCTCACGCCGGCGCTCGATCACGCTGATCGAGAGCGTGCCATTCAGCGAGATCGCGCCCACGCAGCCGACGATCAGCGCCACCAGCACCAGCAGCCCGATCACCGTCGCCAGATTGGCCAGCCGGTCGTCGCTACGCTGCCGCACCGTGTCGGTGCGCGAAAGCTGCACGGGCATGTTGCGGCCCTCGTAGAAGGCGCGCACCCGGGCCGCCAGCGCGGCCGCCCCGGCGTCCGAGGCGTCGGCGCTGCGCACCTGCACCCGGTTGACCTCGCGCCGGCCGATCTCGCCAAACAGCGTCTCGCGCGGCACCAGCGCGCCGCCGGCCAGCGTCACGTCGAGCAGCACGCCCACCACCTGCCAGCGGCGCTGGCTCACCCAGCGCCGCGCGTTGGTCGCGTCGGGAATGCTGACGATCACCCAGTCGCCCACGCTCACCCCGAGGTCGCGCGCCAGGCGCTCGTGCAGCACCATCGCATAGCGGTCGCCTGGCGCGAGCGCGCGGCCGGCGAGCAGCACCGGATTGTAGCTGGCCGTCGGCAGCGGCACGCCCGCGAGGTTCACCGCGTAGTCGGGCTGGCTGGGGTACTTCACCGTCATCCGTCAGCAGTGCGCGTTGCCTGCGCGCGACCGGGAACTCGCCATCCTGCAGGTGGCGGTGCTCAATCGCGCGCCCTACGAATTCGAGCAGCACATTCCTTTCGCCCGGGATGCCGGCGTGACGGGCGCCCAGATCGAAGCCATGCGGGGCGGTCGAACGGACCCGGACACACCGCCGAGGGATCGGGCCGTGATCGACTACGCGACGGCCATGACGCGCGACATCCAGGTGCCCGATGGGGTGTTCGAGGCGCTGAGGAAGCATCTGCCGGCTGATCAGATCGTCGAACTCACGGCGACCGTGGCGGGCTACAACATGGTGTCGCGCTTCCTGGAAGCGCTCGAAATACACGAGGAGCCGTCCAGGCCGTGACGATGCGGCCATCCCGAAGGTCGCCCGTGCGACCGCCGGAACGGCCTCGGGCAAAGTGATCCTACGGGAAGCGATGCAGGAACATCGCTCTCACGGTGAAGCCGTCATAGGCCGGACCACGATCGGCTCGGGTCTTGAACCACGTGACCCCGCAA
>CALLYN010000523.1 GCA_937858455.1 uncultured Kouleothrix sp. | reverse complement strand
ATTGAACACCAGATCGACGTGATCCGGGCGGCAGACTGGCTCCTCGACCTGGGCCCCGAAGGTGGTGAGCGCGGAGGGCAGTTGATTGCCAGCGGAACGCCAGAACAGGTGATGAAGAACAAGGACAGCATCACCGGACAATACCTCACCGGCAAACGCGAAATTCCGGTGCCGGTGATGCGCCGCTATTCCGCGCTGGCGCTGCTGCGGGGCGATATGCCGCGCGCGATTGCGCACTCGCGCGACGCGCTGGCGCTGCTGCCGCTGGCCGATCGGATCCTGCGCACGCTGATCGCCTTCAACCTGGCGAATGCCTATGGCAGCCTCGGCGATGCCGCCGCCTCGGAGCGGGCGCTCCAGCACGCGCGCGGCCTCGGGCAAATTGCCGACGATGTCCAGGTGCTGCTGCTGGTCGCCAGCCTCGACATGATGCAGGGGCGGCTGCACTCTGCCGCCAAGGGCTACCGCGAGATCATCCGCCGGGCTGTGGCGCAGACGGCCGACCCGATCTGGCAGGCCGGCCTGGCGAGCGCCTACGTTGGCCTGGGCGAGCTGCTGTACGAGTGGAACGACCTCGGCGGCGCGGCCGAGTATCTTCAGCAGGCGATCGAGATCGGCGAGCGGCGCGCCGCCTCGCTGACGGATGTCGATGCGACTGTGGCGCTCGCGCGCGTTCGCATCGCCGCCGACGATCTCGACGCCGCGGTTCAGTTGCTGCACCAGGCTCACGTGCTCGCCGAGCGCCACGCCAGCCCGCAGGCGCTGGGGCCGATCGAGGCCGTATGGGCGCGGCTGGCGCTGCGCCAGGGGCGCCTGGCCGAGGCCGAGCAGCGCGTCCAGCGGGCCGGGCCAGGCGAGTACGGGCCGCTCAATATTTTTCACGACGACGAGTATGCCATTCAGGCGCAGGTGCAGATCGCGCTCGGCCAGACCGAGAGCGCGCTGGAGCTGCTGGGCGGCTGGATGCAGGCGGCGCAAAGCGGCGGCCACGTGCGCAGCCTGCTACGCGCAATGCTGCTGCAGTCGCTCGCGTATGCCGCCGCCGGCGACACAGCTGCGTACGCTCGGCTGCGCGACGCGCTGGCGCTGGCTGCGCCCGAGGGCTATGTTCGCACCTTCGCCGATGCTGGCGCGCCAATGCGGCTGCTGCTGACGCGGCTGCGCGAAGAAGCTGCCGAGCCAGGCGCCGAGCTGGCGGGCTACCTCGACGAGCTGCTGTGGTCGTTTGAGCCGGCCGGCTCGGTGGTGCGGATTGGGCCTCCGCCGCTGCAGACGCTGGTGGAGCCGCTGACCGATCGCGAGCTGGCGGTACTGCGCTGCCTGGCGGCCGGCCTTTCCAACACCGAGATCGCCGCCGAGCTGACGGTTGCGGTGAGCACGGTGCGCACGCACATCAAGAATATCTACGGCAAGCTCGGCGTGCGCAACCGTGTCGAGGCGGTCACTTCGGCCCAGGATCTGCGGCTGCTCAGCCTTGGCCACGTGCCAATTGGCTAGCGCGCTGGCCACTCGAAGGCGGCTACCTCGACGGTGCCCGGCCCGTCCAGGCTCTCGGGCAGCGCCGGCCCGCTGATGATCGCCCGGCGCTGGCCGCTGGCCGGGTCGTACACGCCGAGCACCGCGCGGTAGCTCCCGGCCGGCAGGTTGGCTGGCAGCGGCAGGCTGAACGGGCTGGCGAGCTGCTGCCCGGCCTGCCACTGCGCAAAGCGGCTGTCGAGCGGCAGGTCGAGCTGGGCCACGCGCTGCCCGGCCGCGTCGAGCAGGTGGATGAATACGAACGAGCTGCCCGGCTGATCGCGCTGCACATCCCACGACGGCGTGATCGCCAGCGCGCCATTCGCGATCTTCTGGCTGGTGCCGCGCAGGCGCAGCCCGCCGGCAAACGCGGCGTCGATCGGCCGGTCGAATGGTCGCGGCAGCTGAAAGATCTCGGCGTACGGGATATTGTTGATCACAACCGTGTGCAGCGGCGCGGTCTGGCGTACGTACGCCTCGATATCGCGGTCGTTCTGGCGCTGCACATAGCTGATGTACAGCACGACGTAGTTCGCGTTGTCGTGCACATTATTCATCGTCAGGTCGCGCACGCGCACCGGCAGGAACGGCTCAAGCGTCGGCGGGTTGCGCGACACCACCGAGCCCTGCGCCAGGTCGGGCCGGCCACGCAGCCATGCGCCGGCCTGCTCGCTGCCCTCGCCCCAGCCCACCAGCACGCTCTTTGTCGCCGCCGCGCCGCCACCCAGCAGCGGGTTGAAATATGCCAGGGTGTAGGGGTGATACGCCAGCACTTCGGCCAGCAGCGCGCCAGTGAGCGCTAGCGCTCCCAGCGCGCCCACGAGCGGCGCGGGGCGCAGAGCGGGCACACGGCGCGCCAGCAGCTGAAATGGCGCGGCCAGCCCGGCGGCGGCCAGCGTCAGCAGCGCCGGCCAGATCGGCAGAAGGTAGCGGTCGAACGCTTTAGGCTCGCGGCCCATCACCAGCATAAACAGCAGCGCGAACCCCAGCAGCGCCAGCAGGGCGCGGCGCTCGCGGCGCCGCAGCCAGATCGCCAGTGGCGCCAGCGCCAGCCCCAGCAGCGCCAGCGGAGTCATGCGCCAGGCGACGATCGCTGGGTAGAAGCCCCACCCCGGCGCCTCGACCGGCTGGCCCATGAAGAAGTTGCCCCAGACATGCGGCTGCCCGCCGTTGTCGACAATCTCGGCGACGACGCTGCCGATCGCCTGGCGCGGTGCGACCCACATCGCCGGCCAGCCGGCGAATACCACTGCCACGGCGAGCGCCAGCCAGGGCATATACCAGCCGAACGACCAGCGCAGGCGCGGCCATAGCCCGGCGCGCGGGCTGAGCGCAAACAGCATCAGCCCGATCGACGGCAGCAGAATAAGGCCGGGCGCCTTGGTAAGCAGCGCCAGCCCGCCACACATCGCCGAGGCGATGTATGCCAATCGCATAGGCGCTGCGCCTGGCTTGCCGCCCGCTGGCTTCCCCACAGTCGCCACCAGCATGCACAGCACGCTCAGCGTCATGAACGAGGTAAGCAGCGCGTCGAGGTGCAGCACCCGGCTATGCGCAACCAGAAATGGCGCGGTGGCCCATAGCAGCGCGGCGAGCAGGGCGGTGGCAGGTGCCAGCAGCCGGCGCAGCAGGGCGTAGCCGATCACGATCGCCATGCTGTTGGCGATGGCCAGTGGCAGCCGCAGCAGCGCCAGGTAGCTTGCGCCGCCGCCGGTGCGGCCAGGCAGGTAGATGCCGATCTGGTTGGCCAGCCAGTAGCCCAGCGAGCCGAGCCACATGGTGGTGACGCCGGGGTGGCCGGTCTGATTCGTGGCTGCCCAGCTGTGCGCCGCAATCGCCTCGGCGAAGGCGCGGGTGCGCTGCGGCCAGTGGTACGCCTCGTCGACGGTGTAGAAATCGGCGAGGCCAAGCACGCGCGGCAGCAACGCCAGCCCACCAACCAGCACCAGTATCAGCCAGGTTGGCACCTGGCGGGGAAACGCGGCGAGGCGCACCGCGGGTGTGGAGTGCGCAGCACCAAACGAAGCCATGCGATCGATCCTACTTTTTACAGGGCGGCTGCGCTGCCGGCGGCGCTCATAGCAAATTCGCTTGATGCCTTACACTTTGGTGGGGGTTTGGGGGCGGCTTCGCCGCCCCCAAATTTCTTTTTGTGTTGCACTATGTGGCTTCGTCACGTAGTGCAACACGATCTATAAGTGATCAGGCGAACAGCGTATCAATGGGTCGCGGATCGCACCGGCGCGGGCAGGTATCGGCCGAGCGTAGAGGCACAGGCGGGTGGCGCTGTGAGGCGAGGCTTGTGCATCCGTGGTACCGGTTTCAGAATCCACGCCTACGATAGCAGGGCGGAGGCCGGCTGTCTTCATCAGAACAGGGGAGATTTCGCGCGTGTGGTGGCGGGTGTGCTCATCGATCTGGGGGATTCGCGGGTGTATTCGGCGGGTGCAGGCCAGGGCGAGGTCGCCCTGGCCGCTGGTGGCCTGGTGGGCTGCGCGGCTGCCGATGAGCTAGCGGTGCGTCGCTAGTAGCGCCAGCACGTCGGCGCGGCGCGGCAACGAGGGCTGCGCGCCTGGGCGGGTGGTCGAAAGCGCGCCTGCGGCCATGGCCCAGCCCAGCGCCTCGCCGAACGGCATCCCGGAGTCGAGGCCGGCCGCCAGCCCGCCATTAAACGCATCGCCGGCGGCAACCGTGTCGATCGCCGCGATTTTGAATGCCGGCAGGAAGCCGCTGCTCTGGCGATCGTGCCAGAAGGCGCCGCGCGCGCCAAGCTTGATCACGGCGCAGCCTACGCCGCGCGCCAGCAGGGCCTGGGCCGCGCGCTCGGCGGCGGCTAGGTCGTCGAGCGCGAACCCCACCAGCGCGGCGGCCTCGGTCTCGTTCGGCGTGATGATGTCGGCGGCTGCGTATAGCTCGGGCGGCAGCAGCTGCGCCGGCGCAGGGTCGAGCAGTACCGCCACGCCGCGCGCGCGCGCCGCCTGGGCGGCCGCCACCACC
>CALLYN010000522.1 GCA_937858455.1 uncultured Kouleothrix sp. | reverse complement strand
GTGCTGGCGGCGCCTGCGCTGCTGGCCGGCGTCGACGACTCGAAGGCCCTGGCGGCGGCACGGCGCGAGCAGCTCGCCGAGCGCATTCTGGCGCTGGCCGACGATTGGGGGCTGGGCGTGGTGCCGGCCCACGTGATCGACACCCACGGCATTCTGGCGGCCACGCGCCTGGCGATGCAGGTGGCGCTGCTGCGGCTAGCGCGCCCGGCCGATGCCCTGCTGATCGACGCGGTGCGGCTCGAATTCTGGGGCTGCCCGCAGCGCGCGCTGATCAAAGGCGACGCGCGCTGCCTCTCGATCGCCGCTGCCTCGATCGTCGCGAAGGTCGCGCGCGACCGCATGATGTGCGCGCTCGACCGCCAGCTGCCGCGCTATGGTTTCGCCATGCACAAGGGCTACGGCACCGCGCTGCACGAGCGCGCGCTGCGCGCGCTCGGCCCTTCGCCCCAGCACCGCCGCAGCTTTCAGCCGATCGCCGAGTTCGTGGCAACAGGCGCCTGGCCCGCGCGCAGGCGCGCAGCCGAGCCAGGGCCTGAGGCTGCCGTATATGCATAGGAGACGCGCATGCTTTTAGATCTCGCTATTGCCGATAAAGTCAAGCAGCTGCGCCGCGAAGGCCTGCGGCCCTCGGAGAAGCTGGCCGCCCAGATTGTGCGCGCGGGCGACGCGGCGGTTGGCCCGCTGCTCGAGCTCGCCACCGACCTTGATCTGCTGCACGGCGACGCGCCCGAGTGCTTCGCGCCGATCCACGCGCTGCGGCTGCTCGGCGAGGTCGGCTCGACGGCGATCATCGAGCCGCTGCTGCGCGAGTTCCCGGTCGGGCTTGAGTACGAAGACGAGCGGCTGCCGCGGGTGTGGGCCGAAGAGGCGCCGCAGATAATCGGCCACTTCGGCGTGCCGGCGGTCGCGCCGCTGTGGGCGATTGCCGACGACGCCACGGGCTGGGCGCCGGCCGCGCGCAATAGCGCCATGATGGCGCTGGTGTATGTCACGGCGGTGGCCCCCGACACGCACGACCTGATCGTGGCTGGGCTGCGCGAGCGGCTGGCCGCCGCCGAGGATCGCGCCGACGCCGGGTACCTGGCTTCGGCCCTGGCCAACCTGGGCGTGAAAGAGCTGTACCCCGAGATACTGGCGCTGTATCGCGCCGGCAAGATCGATCCCGAGATCCTGCCGGCCGGCGCGGCGCGCCAGCTGCTGCTCAGCGACAGCACCAGGCGGCTGGCCTGTGCCAAACACCCGCTGTGGGAGCGTTACGATCAGCACGGCCCGTTCGCGAATGACGAGTAGCGCCATGATGATCGCGCCGCTCGCCCCCGCCAACCAGCCGGCCGCGCTGGCATACCTGCGGGCGCTGCCGTACCGCAACGCGCTGCCGCTCTCGAATGCGACCCAGCTGCGCGGCGCGTGCGATGTGCTGGTGGCCGAAGAGCGCGGGCATGTTGTGGGCGTGGCCTCGACCTACCACGACCTGCCGATCGCCAACCTGACGTTCGCCGCCGATGCCGGAGCGGCCGTCGGGCCCCTGCTGGCCGCGCTTGCCGACCGCAACCCGCGCCTGCGCGCGGGCCCGGTTTGGGCACTGCTGCCGGCCGATCGCCACAGCCAGCTGGCGCGCCACGCGCGCTTCGAGTCAATCGAGATCGAGTTTCAGATGGTGGTCGAGCCCGAGCGGCTGCTCGTTCCCGCCAACCACGCCCCGCGCCGGCTTGGCCCCGCCGACGCGCCCCACATGAGCGCGCTGGCTCAGGCGGCTGGCCTGACGGTGTGGCACAGCAGCGCGCTGGCGCTCGGGCCGGCGTTTGGCTGCTTCGACGGCGCGCAGCTGGTGGCCATGGCCGCCACGCACTTCGCCACCGCCGAGATCGTCGAGATCGGCCACGTGGCGGCGCACCCCGACTATCGCCGCCAGGGCTATGCCTCGGCATGCACAGCGGCGCTGGCGCAGGCCGCCTTCGGGCTGGCGCCGCGCGTGTTTCTGATGGTGCTCGAGCACAATGTCGCCGCGCTGGCGGCGTACAAGCGGCTGGGCTTCCGCACGATGGAGCGGATGTTCCTGAGCAGCTTTGTTCTGTAGAGTACCTACGAGGCGCGCTGGTCGGTTTCCGTACAGGGGCGAAACCAACCTAGGACAAACGCAGTTGGCGTGCTCAGCCTTCGGCAGATTGGACACGACGATCAAAAAGCACCGTGCTGCCGCAGGCACCATGCACGGCTTCGGGAAGCCGAACAGCGCAACTGCGTAAGCCCTACAACCTTTGGCGGCTGCCGGCCACGCGTGGCCGGCAGCCGCCAAGCGATTTCGGGGGGCGCCGCACCTGCCCGGCCGCATTGCCGCCGCAGGCAGGTGCCCAGGGCGCCTGCCGCCGCGTAGCTCGTGTACACGAAAGCCAGGCTGGAATGCGACTGCGAACTCACCTTGTCTCCTCGCTGCTGCTGGGCGCGGCGCTGTACCCGCGCGCCCCGCGCAAGGCCGCGCTGCTGCTCGCCGGCGGCGTGCTGCTCGACACCGACCACTACCTGCTGTACGCGCTGCGCAGCGGCAACTGGAACCCGCTGAGCGCGCTGCGCTACGATCGCTGGCGGCTGCTGCCGCGCGGCGCAGACGATACGCGCCGGCGCTTCGGGCCGCTGCGCTCGCCATTTCACCACGCCCGCATCACCTTGCCGCTGGTATGGCTGGCCGCGCGGCGCTGGCCTGGGCTGCGGCCGATCGCGATCGGCATAACGCTGCACCTGGCGCTCGACCTGCCGTTTCTGCACTTCGACTGGCGGGTGTGGCGGCGCGCGGGCGGGCGCTGCGAGCGCTGCGGTGCCTCGGGGGTGCGCCTCGGCGTGTTCTACCTGCTGTCGCCGCGCCACGGCGGCTCGGCCTGGGCGCTGGATAACCGCGCCGCCTGGTGCGACCCCTGCCGCCGCCAGGTGTACGGCTGACGCGCGCAAAACGCCGCGCCGCCTCGGAGTGAGACGGCGCGGCGCCGGAGGAGAGGAAGGAATACGGCTTCACCCAACACTGCGAAGCCCGCGCCAATTTGGATCTCTGCCGGCGCGTAATTTCGTTGCGCGCGCCGATCGCAGCTGCTATACTGAGCCTACCCGCGCCAACAGGGCGCGGCCGCGTTTGCCGTGTCACGAACAAGCGTATGCCAAGACTCGAAGGCATCCTCGAGCGTATCACCTTTCATAGCGAAACCGATGGCTACACCGTGGCGCGGGTGCTGCCGAAGGATAAGCCCTACCAGATCACGATCGTCGGCAAGCTGCTGGGCGTGCAGGTGGGCGAGTCGGTCGAGCTGGAGGGCCGCTGGGTCGATCACCCCGAGCACGGCCGCCAGTTTGAGGTCGAGCGCTACCGCACCGTGCTGCCCGCCACGATCGAGGGCATCCGCCGCTACCTTGGCTCGGGCCTGATCAAGGGCATCGGCCCGGTGATGGCGCGGCGCATCGCCGAGACCTTCGGCACCTACACGCTCCACGTGCTCGACCACGAGCCGCTGCGCCTGCGCGAGGTTTCCGGCCTTGGCCCCAAGCGCGTCGACCGGATCATGCGCGCGTGGGAAGAGCAGCAGCAGATCAAGGCGATCATGCTGTTTCTGCAAGATCTTGAGATCGCACCCGGCCTGGCCGTGCGGATCTACAAGCAGTACGGCGAGCAGTCGCTCAGTGTGGTGCAGGCCACCCCCTACCGCCTTGCCGACGACGTCTACGGCATCGGGTTTCTCACCGCCGACAAGATCGCCCAAGCGCTCGGCATCCCGCACGACTCGCCGCAGCGCGTGGGCGCCGGCCTGCGCTATACCCTCAGCCAGGCCGCCGACGAAGGCCACTGCTACCTGCCGTGGGACGAGCTGGCGGCGCGCGGCGCGCTGCTACTGGGCGTCGATCCGGCCGTGGTCGACGCCACGCTCGGCGCGATTGCGATTACGCGCGAGGTGTATATCGAGGCGCTCGACGGCCAGCGCATGGTCTACCTTCAGCCGTTCTACCGCGCCGAGCACGGCCTGGCCGACCGCCTGCACGAGCTGCTGCGCGCGCCGTCGCGGATCGCGCCGTTCTTTCGCGCCGCCAACTGGGATCGTGTATTCGAGTTCCTGGCCGACAGGCGCGGTATGCCGCTGGCCGAGCAGCAGCAGGAAGCCGTGAAAATGGCGCTGACCAACAAGGTCAGCGTGCTGACCGGCGGCCCCGGCACGGGCAAAACCACCTCGCTGAAGACGATCATCCTGGCGCTGCAGCAGCGCGGCGAGAAGTTTCTGCTCGCGTCGCCGACTGGCCGCGCCGCCAAGCGCCTGAGCGAGGCCACCGGCGCCGAGGCCAGCACCATCCACCGCCTGCTCGAGTTCTCGCCAATCGGCGGGCCGCACTTCAGCCGCAACGCCGAAAACCCGCTCGACGCCGCGATGGTGGTGATCGACGAGGCCAGCATGCTCGACGTGCTGCTGGCCAACAATCTGTTCAAGGCCATTCCGCCCGACGCGCACGTGCTGCTGGTGGGCGACGCCGACCAGCTGCCGAGCGTCGGCCCCGGCCGCGTGCTGCGCGACATCCTCGATAGCATGGCGGTGCCGAGCATCCACCTGAACACGATTTTTCGCCAGGCCGAGGGCAGCGGCATCGTGGCCAACGCGCACCGCATCAACGCCGGCGATTTTCCGCACCTGCGCGGCCTCGGCGACTTCTTCTTCTTTCCGCGCCCCGAGCCCGAGCCGTGCGCCGAGCTGGTGGCCGAGCTGGTGGCCGAGCGCATCCCGCGCCGCTTTGGCCTCGACCCGCGCCGCGACGTCCAGGTGCTGACGCCGACCCACCGCGGGCCGGCCGGCGTGGCCAGCCTCAATGCCCTGCTGCAAACCGTGCTCAACCCGCCGCTCGAAGGCCGCGCCGAGCATCGCTTCGGCGCCAGCGTGTTTCGGCTGGGCGACCGCGTGCTGCAGCTGCGCAATAACTACGACCTCGAGGTCTACAACGGCGACATTGGCGTCGTCGCGGCGATCGACCCGGTGGAGCAGCTGCTGACGGTGCGCTACGACGATGTGCGCGATGTCGCCTACGACTTCGGGCTGCTCGACGAGCTGACGCTGGCCTACGCTATCTCGGTGCACAAGGCCCAGGGCGCCGAATACCCCTGCATTGTGCTCCCACTGCTGACGCAGCACTTCACCCTGCTGCAGCGCAACCTGCTGTACACCGCGATCACGCGGGCGCGGCAGCTGGTGGTGCTGCTGGGCGACCGCCGCGCGATCGCGATCGCCGTGAAGAACAACCGTGTGGCCGAGCGCTACACCGGCCTGGCCCGCCACCTCAAGGGCCGCTCGTAGCCGCGCTTGCCCAACGCGCTGCCCCACCCCCACGGGCCGATTCTGCGCGCCGCAGCGTGCTGCTGCACGCAGCTTTTGCGCCCTGTGCCGAGGCCGGCGCGCGCCCCCGCCGACAGAACAATACACAATTTACCGTATTGCTTTGCGGCCACGATGCAGTATAGTAGCATCGTACGCGCTTGGCTGGCCCGGTTGGGGAAAAAGAACATGCTTGACTCTGCTACGATCCCATGTCATAATCCTATTCCTTTGGGTTGCTAAAAAAGTGCCCTCCTGCGTTGCAGCCGACGATCCAAGGAGGCTTTATGCATACCGTATGCTCAGCGCGTGCACACGGTTGGCGGCGTGGCCTATTGCTGGCCGTCGCCCTGGCCGCTGTGCTGCTGTTTGTTGCTACTGCACATGCGCAGGCCGCGCCGCGAACCACCGGCACGTTTGTCGGCCGCGACGATCCAAACGGCCAGTTTGTGCGCTTCACCACGCCACGGAACAAGCGCGTCAACGATTGGGCCGGCGTGCTGCTGCTGCAGCTCGATAAAAACACGCAAGGCGACCGGCTGGGGCCGCTGGCGCGCATGTTCTGCATCCAGCTGTTCGTGGTGGTGCGCCCGAACGACCTGTACTATGCCAATGGGTCGGTGACGGCCTTGCACGGCGGGTGCTATATTCGTTACCTGCTGGCCCACTACCCGGCCACAACCGTCGGCACGCCGGCCGAGGGCGCGGCGCGCCAGCTGGCGATCTGGCACTTCTCCGACGACCTCGACCTCAGCACCGTTGAGGACGTGGGCATTCGCACCCGCGCACAGGCCCTGGCCGCCGAGGCGCAGCTCCAGGTCGATACCAACGGCTGCCCCGGCACCAACACCGGCGTTGCTACGCTTACGCTGGCGCCATCTAGCGCCCGCGTGCCCGAGGGCCAGCCGGTGATCTTCACCGCCAGAATCGACCCGCCCGAGGCCGCGGTGTCGCTGAATGTCAGCGTCGACGGCAGCGCCGTGCTTAATAACGGCCAGCAGGCCGCGACGCTGGCGTTTAACCAGGGCGTGGCGTACTTCTCGGTGTTGAACCTGAATGTCGGCACGGTGAACGTCACCGCGCAGGTGCCCTACGTCATGGACCAGGGCACGGTATTCGACCCGCTCGGCGGCCGGCAAACCCAGCGGCTGGTGCTTGGCGAAACGCTGAACCTCACAACCATTGCCCAGGTGCAGACATTCTTCGAGCAGACTACCGCCACGCCCACCGCTACGCCCACTAACACGCCGGTGACGAAAACACCCGGTTTTGGCGGAGATACCACGCCGACGAACACGCCAACCGGCACCCCCACCAGCACGCCCTCGACGCGCAAGCGCACGCCGCCAACCGAGACCCCTACCAGTACGCCTACCCTGGTATTCGATACGCCCACGCCGCCCGCGCCTGCGACATCGGTGCCGACGCCTACGCTTGCGCGCATACCCACCCGGCTGCCCAATACCGGCGCCCCCGCCGATCGTGTGGCCGTGTGGCTGGCGCTGGCGCTCGCGCTGCTGCTGGCCGGCGCTGCGACGCGGCGCGGCCTCAGGCCATAGAGGCGCCTTTCCATAGCGGAAATAACAGTTTTATCATCTAATATACGTAAAATAACGTATTGCAGTAGAATACTGTATATTATAGTATTACAGCGTGTCTTTTAGTGTGTGAAATACGCCCGGTGTTTGCTTGACGTACATACGATCCTATGTCATAATCCCGCCAATTCCCACCCAGGTATCGGCATTGGGTTGTTGAGCGGCGAAATGCCGGGATCGTGCGCGTTTCGCGACACCAGCTGTGGAACATTGTGCCGCCACGAGCGCGGTCTAACATCTACGCTTCATCTTGCTGTAGGTTGAATCGTAGTCCCCAAAAAATTTATTGATTCAGGAGGACTCATGGAAACACGACAACGGACGCAATCCTTACGATGGGGGCTTCGGGTCGGCCGCGTGGCCGCCGCCATCCTGGCATTGTTGCTGGCCACTTCTATCGCGCTTGCCAACGTGCCGACGACTGGTACGTTCGCAGGCAAAGACAATGCGCGCGGGCAATTTGTGATTTTTCAGCGGCCCGGCGAGGCGAATCTGTACCGCGACTGGGCCGGCGTACTGCGCCTACAGCTCGATAAGAACACCAAGGGCGATCGGCAGGGGCCGCTGGTGAATGTGTTTTGTATTCAGCTGTTTGTACTCGTGAGCACTGGAAATACCTACTTCAGCAATGGCCCGGTGACGGCGCTGCAGGGCGGGTGCTATATCCGCTACCTGCTGGCGCACTACCCGGCCGCGGGCGTGACGACGACGGCCGAAGGCGCGGCGCGCCAGCTGGCGATCTGGCACTTCTCCGACAACCTCGACCTGAATACCATCCAGGATGCCGGCATCAAGGCGCGCGCCCTCGCGCTGGCCGCCGAGGCCCAGACGCAGGTCGATACCAATGGCTGCCCCGGCACCAACGCCGGCCTGGCGACGCTGACGATTACGCCTTCGACTGCGACGGTGCCGCAGGGCCAGCCGGTGCCCTACACGGTGCAGATCAGCCCGGCCACCGCCGCAACCCAGGTGAATATCACCGTCGATGGCACCGCCGTGCTCGACAATGGCACCCAGGCCGCGACGCTTACCTTTAACCAGGGCGTGGCAAGCTTCACCGTGACGAACGCGAACGCTGGTACGGTGAATATAACTGCGGTGGTGCCGTATGTGATGGACCAGGGCACGGTGTTCGACTCGGATCGCAACCCTCCGACCCAGCGGCTGGTGCTGGGCGATGGCATTAGCCTTACCGCCACCGCCCAGGCGCAGACGGTGTTCCAGCAGGCGACGCCGACCAGCACGCCGCTGGCCACCAGCACGCCGACCAGCACGCCGCTGGCCACCAGCACGCCGACGACACCGCCTGGCTCCACCAGCACGCCGACGACACCGCCTGGCTCCACCAGCACGCCGACGACACCGCCCGGCTCTACCAGCACGCCGACGACACCGCCTGGCGCCACCAACACGCCGGCTTCAACTAATACGCCGGTGCCGAGCAACACGCCGGTAACCGCAACGCCAGGCAACGGGCCTGACCCGACGCCTACCAGCACGCAGACGACGAGCAAGACGCCGCGGCCAACCTCGCCTCCCGGCGGCGGCGGCTCGCCGACATCGACGCCAAGTGGCAATACCACAGCCACCCCCGCGCCGGGCAGCGACGGCACGCCGACACCGCAGCCGCCCGCGGCGGTGACGCCTGGCCAGCCCACGCCAAACAACGGCCTGACATCGAGCAACCAGGCGCTGGTGCGCCCGCGCAGCCTGCCGAACACTGGCGCGCCGGCCGAGCGCAGCCGCAGCACCGAGTGGCTGCTGCTGGTAGGCGCGGCCCTGCTCGTCGCCGGCATCGCGCTGCAGCGGCGCAGCGCGCGGCGCTAGCTCACAGCCTTGGCCTGCTGACGCAGACGGGGGCGGCTCAATGAGCCGCCCCCGTCTTGCTGTGCCCCTGCGCCGGCAGCGCTCCTACGCGATCGGCGTCGGCTGGCGATCGAGGTTTTGCCGCTGCTGAAAGGCGATGATCGCAAACGCCTCGGCGATGTCGTCGAGGCTCACCAGGCCCAGGTAATCGCCGGCCGCGTACACCGCCGCCACCCGCGCCCCGCGCTCGGCCATGGTCGTGCGCGCCGCCTCGAGCGTGTTCTGGGCCTCAACCCGCACGAAGTCGCGCTGCATAATGCTGGTCACATACGCGTCGGCGGGCGTGCTCGCCAGCGCGCGCAGTACGTCGTCGCGCGTTACGATGCCCAGCAGCTGGCCGCCCTGCAGCACCGCGAAATCGGGCTGGTAGCTGGTAAGAATATAATCGGCCACCTTGCTGACGCGATCGCCAACCTGCAGCGTCAGCGCGTGCTTGTTATAGGCGTCGCCGACGCGGCGGGTTTCGAGCACCGTGCGCGCCTGGGTGGCCACCTGCTCTTGCCCGGCGCCGAAGAACACGAACAGCGCCACCAGCATCAGCACAATATTCCCGCTCAGGAAACCATACACCCCCAGGCCGATCGCCAGCAGCTGGCCAATGCTAGCGGCGATCCGCGTGGCGCGCTGCTGGCTGGTGACCATCGCCAGCACGGCGCGCAGCATCCGGCCGCCGTCGAGCGGGAATGCCGGGATGAGGTTGAACAGCACCAGGCTGACGTTCGCCGCCAGCAGCCAGCCTAGCAGCAGGCCGAACGACAGCGCGGGCTGCTGGCTTGCCACCAGCCCGTCGCCATTCAGCACGGCCAGCGGATTGGCCATGCCGGTGGCTACGAACAGCACAAGCGCGATCACCACGTTCACCAGCGGCCCAGCGGCGGCGATCAGCAGCTCGTGCAGCGGCCGCGACGGGTTGCGCGTCATCAGCGCCACGCCGCCGAGCGGCAGCAGCACGATCTCGCGCACCGGCACGCCAAAGCGCTGGGCCACTACGCTGTGCCCAAGCTCGTGGAGTGTCACGCATACGAACAGCAGGATCATCAGCAGGATGCCGAACATCACGCCGGCCATGCCGAAGCGGCTGCCCCACTGCCACGCGCCTAGGCCGAGGATCAAGAAAAACGTGATATGAATTTTGATGTCGATGCCCGCGACACGCGCGAAGCGAAACGACCAGTTCATTGTGTAGCTCCGTATCTTTAACTATGGCTTTAGGGCTTACGCAGTTGCCGCCTTCAGCCTTCGGCAGAGCCGTACTACCTCGTGTATTGTATGCGTTTTCCGCGCGGAGCGCGGAAAACGCATACAGAAGATAGCAGGTAGCGCTCTGCTAAAGCACGAGCGCGCCAGCGTGGCCGCGAACTACGCCGCTTTAGCCGGCGCAGCGGCCAGCCGCCGGGCGCGCAGCAGCGAGGCGATCACCGCCACCGCGAGAATGCCGGCCACCACGCCCAGCGATACCAGCGTCGGGATCTTAAAGGCCACGCCCGTCAGCAGCGCGCTCAGGTCGGGCATCAGCATCTTCACGCCCACAAATGTCAGCACCACCGACAGGCCGAGCTTCAGGTAGTGGAACTTGTCCATCACGCCGGACAGCAGGAAGTACAGCGAGCGCAGGCCCAGGATGGCGAAGACGTTCGAGGTGTAGACGATAAACGGCTCCTGCGTCACCGCAAAGATCGCCGGGATCGAGTCGACCGCGAACACCAGGTCGGTGCTCTCGACCATCAGCAGCACCAGGAACAGCGGCGTGGCCATGAGCTTGCCGGCGTGGCGCACAAAGAAGTGCGCGCCCTCGTAGCTCTGCGTCACCGGCATGATCCGCCGGAACAGCTTGATTAGCGGGTTGTCTTCGGGATGCAGCTCTTCGGTTTTGTGGAAGGCCATGCGGATGCCGGTGAAGATCAGGAACGCGCCAAAGATCCAGATGATCCAGTGGAACTCTTTGATCAGCGCGGCGCCCACCAGGATCAGCGCTGCGCGCATTACCAGCGCGCCCAGGATGCCCCAGAACAGCACGCGGTGCTGGTACTGCGGCGGCACGCTGAAGTAGCTGAAGATCAGCACGAACACGAAGATGTTGTCGACGCTGAGCGATTTTTCGATCAGGTAGCCGGTGAAGAACGATAGCGCCG
>CALLYN010000521.1 GCA_937858455.1 uncultured Kouleothrix sp. | reverse complement strand
CAGCCGCGCCGCCCGCGCCGGTGGCGGCAATGCGCGCGAACAGCTGCCGCTTGACGTGCGCGGGCGGCTCGAGTGGCCGCGCGGCGTAGGGCAGCAGCTCCACAACTGCGCGAAACGACTCGGCCTCGGCGCTGCACGACTCGCAGGCGGCCAGGTGCATGCTTACCTGGAATGTTTCGTGCGAGTCGAGCGTGCCAAGCACAAAGTCAGGTATCAGCTCAAGCGGATGCGCGTTTGCGTTCATGGGTGTTCGATTATATCTTCTATGCCGACCTGCTGGGCGGCGAGCACGTCGCGCATGCGGCGCAGGCCAGATCGAATGCGTGCCTTGATGGTGCCGACCGGGCTTTGCAGCCGCTCGGCGATCTCGCTCTGTGAAAGGCCGCCGAAGTATGCCAGCTCGATCGCCTGGCGCTGCTCGTTAGCCAGCTGGCGTAGGGCCGTATCGATCAGGCGCCGCTGCTCGTTCTCGATCGCGGCCGTATCGACGCTGGATCGCGTGTCGGGTAGCTCGGCCAGCGCCGCGCCATCGGCCGCGTCGGCCGCCTGGCCGGGGCGCACGCGCTGGCGGCGCAGCTCGTCGATGCTCAGGTTATGCGCGATGCCGCAGATCCAGCCCGGCACCGTGCCGCGGTGCGCCGTGAATGTTGCGCTGCGCCGCCAGACGCGCCAGAACGTTTCTTGCACGATATCATCGGCCTGCTCGGCGCTGCCGAGCATACGTAGCGCCAGCCCGTACACCACGCGAGCGTAGCGCTGGTAGAGCACTTCAAGCGCCTGAGTGTCGCGCTGGGCAATTCGCGCCATTAGGGCTTCATCATCGGGAGGCTGGGCTTCCGCCAGGCGCAGCGCACTCATGGCCAGGCTCCATAGTGGTGCAATCGCATATTCTGTACGTATAGCTTTCGGCAGCGGATGCCCGCTTGGGCAGATTGCGCCAACGCCGCCGGAATCGGGATGCGCCGGGAGTGCGGGGCTGGTGGCGGCGAGGCAGGGATGGTGCGCGGCATCGGCGCGGGCATTATAGCATAGTGCCGCGCGCCGGCAGATCGGGTACAATATCCTAGATCGCTGCTATACATCTTCAAAATCGCTTCACAATTGTGCTCTATTATAGACCCATCAACAAATCGTCGTTGATGGTTATAGAGGAGCAAGTCAATGGAACATAACGGACGTCGGCTTTCTTGGATCGCAATCGCGCTGAGCGTTGTGGCGCTGGTCGTTTCGCTCGGCGGCCGCATGCACGGGCCTGGCGCGGGCTTTGGCCCGCCTCAGGGCTGGCAGGGCCCGATGATGAGCCAGCAGGCGCCAATGCAGTATCAGCAGGGCCCGCAGGGGCGGCATGGCTGGCAGGGGCCGCAGGGGCCGCAAGCGCCTCAGGCGCCACAGCCGCCGAACGACATGCGCGGCTTCGGCAACGATATGCGCGGCCAGCGCGACTTTGGCGGCCCGGGCCGTATGGGCGGCTTCCCGTTCTTCTTCCTGCCGTTTATGCTGATCGGCGGGCTGGTGAAGCTGCTGTTCGTCGCTGGCCTGATCTGGCTGGGCTTCCGGCTGATCCGTGGCCGCGGCTTCGGCCGGCCGGGCGGCAATGGGCCATGGAATGGCCCCAAGGGCCCTGGCCCCGAGCGCGGGCCGTGGAACGAGGGCGGCGACAAACCGTCGGGTGGTTCCGACCAGCCGCCGTACACCGGCGATACGCGGCAGATCTAGCGCACACGAGTAATGCGGTGGCACGGTGGCACGATAGCGCCGGCTGTCTGGCCATCGTGCCACCGCGCTAGCGCACACCAATGGCTACACGCACGATACTGATTGTAGACGACGAGCCGGGCATCGTGGCAATCGCGCGCGATTACCTCGATCGCGCCGGCTTTCGCGTCGTCACCGCCGGCGATGGCCCCAGCGCTCTGCGGCTGGCGCGCGCCGAGCGCCCGAGCATGCTGGTGCTCGATCTGATGCTGCCAGGCATGGATGGCCTCGACGTGGCGCGGGCGCTGCGCGGCGACCCGGCCACGCGCACGCTGCCGATCATTATGCTCACCGCGCGCGTCGACGAGGCCGACCGGCTGATTGGCCTGGAGCTTGGCGCCGACGACTACATCACCAAGCCGTTCAGCCCGCGCGAGCTGGTGGCGCGCGTGCGCGCCGTGCTGCGCCGCAGCGAGGGCGAGCGCGACGCCGAGACGGTGCTGCGCGCCGGCGATCTGCAGATCGATTTCCAGCGCCGCGGAGTGCGCGTGGCCGGCGTCCCGGTAGACCTGACCGCCACCGAGTTCGATCTGCTGGCGATCCTCGCGCGCGAGCCGGGCCGCCCGTTCAGCCGCGCGCAGCTGCTCGAGCTGGCCTACGACGTAAGCTACGCCGGGTTCGACCGCACCGTCGACGCCCATATCAAGAACCTACGCCGCAAGATCGAGCCCGACCCGCGCAACCCGAAATATGTGCTCACGATCTATGGCGTGGGGTATAAGTTTGCCGACGACGCCGATGAAATCAGGTAGGGGCGGCATCGCTCCCGCCCGTACGCAATTCTGCTAGGACTTACGCAGTTGCGCTGTTCGGCTTTCCGAAGCCGTGCATAGTGCCTGCGGCAGCAAGGTACTTTGTGATCATCGTGTGCGGTTTTTCCGCGCACAGCGCGGAAAAACCGCACACCTCTACTACGGAATGGGGTACCGCTCTGCCGAAGGCTGAGCTCGCCAATTGCGTAAGTCATATCTGCTATGAAGCCACGCCTGTTCTGGACAATGCTGCTGGCCTTTGCGATGGTGATTGTGCTGAGCGTGTGCGGCATGCTCGGCTTTGTGGTGCTGGCGGTGTCGGGCCAGTGGCAGCCGGCTGCAGTGCGCGAGAGCTTTGTCGCATACCAGCGCTCGTACGCGCTTTCGCTGGGCGATTACTACGTGGCGAATGGCAACTCCTGGTCGGGCGTCCAGGAGCGCTTTGACGGCATTTCGTTCGCCGGGCCAGGCAACTTCTTCGACTACGCGCTGGCCGACCCTGGCGGCCGTGTGATCGCCAGCAACGACAGCGCCCTGCCGATCGGCGCGACGGTGGTGTCGGCCGAGCTTGATCGCGGCCTGCCGATCGACGCGCGCGGCCAGCGCGTCGGCATCCTGATCGTCCGTGGCGGGCCGCGGCCTCTGCAGCCGATGCCGCCGA
>CALLYN010000520.1 GCA_937858455.1 uncultured Kouleothrix sp. | reverse complement strand
CGCCGAAGACTTCTCCGTCGAGCCGCTTGCCGAAGCCGGCGCGCTCCCCGGCGTCGAAGACGACGAGTCGCTGATTGTCAGCGATCTCAAGCCGTTCTCGCTGGCCGACCTGGGCCTCTCCGACGAGGAGATCAGCGCGCTTGGCCTGAGCGCCGGCGATGTCGATGGCGAGGCCGGGCTGGGCCTGACTGAAGAAGAGCTTGAAGGGCTCGACGGCGGCGATCTGAACTGGTCGCGCTCGGCGCCGAGTCAGCCGCCGGCCGCAGGCGATCCGGGCGACGCCATGGTCACCAGCGGCGACCTGGTGCTCGACCGGCTGATTGCGCTGGGGCGCCAGCAGGGCTATATCGATATCGCCGATATTATCGCCAATGTCGAAGATCCCGAGGCCGAGGCCGAGCGGATCGAGGAGATCGGCCAGCGCCTGCACGAGGCGCACATCGAGATCCGCGACGGCGACGAGGTCATCGATATGGACGCCGAGTACGCCGAGGCCGACGACGATCTGCCGCCGCCCGAAGCGCCGGCTCCGCCCGCCGAGCCGCGCACGCCATTCCCGCGCGACCTCGATCTGCTGCCCGACACCGACGCCGAGCCGGCCGCCGAGCCGGCTGCTATGGCGCCGTTCTCGCTGGCCGACCTGGGGCTTTCCGATGAAGAGATCAGCGCGCTGGGGCTCAGCGAGAGCACGCCCACGCCGCCCGCTTCCGAGCCAGCGCCGGCCGCCGATGAGCCAAACCTGACGCCGTTCTCGCTCAACGAGCTTGGGCTCTCCGAAGAGGAGATCGCCTCGCTCGGCCTGAGCGAAGCCCCTGCGACACCACCGGCCGAGCCTGCGCCCCAGCCAGCGCCGGCCGCCGACGAGCCAAACCTGACGCCATTCTCGCTGGCCGATCTGGGCCTCTCGGAAGAAGAGATCGCCTCGCTCGGCCTCGCTGAGACCCCGGCTGCGCCACCGGCCGAGCTTGCGCCGCCCGCGCCCGAGCCCGAGCCCGAGCCGGCTCCCGCCGACGAGCCAAACCTGACGCCGTTCTCGCTCAACGAGCTTGGGCTCTCCGAAGAGGAGATCGCCTCGCTCGGTCTGGGCGAAGCCCCAGCCGCGCCACCGGCCGAGGCTGCGAGTGTGCCGCCTACCGAGCCGCCGTACAGCGCGGCGCCGGAAGCCACACCAGTGGCAGAAGCCCCGAGCGCGCCAGAAGCTGTGCCGGAAACCGCGCCAGTGGCAGAAGCGCCGAGCGCACCAGAAGCTGTGCCGGCAGCAGAAGCGCCGAGCGCGCCGGAAGCCGTGCCGGCAGCAGAAGTGCCGAGCGCGCCAGAGCCGGCCGCGCCGGCCCGGCCGCCGCGCATGGCCGATGCCGCACAGATCACATCAACCGGCAACGACATCATCGACGCATTTTTGCGCCAGCTCGAGAGCGAGCCCGACAACGATGTGCTGCGCCTCTCGGTGGCGCGCGTCGTCGGCCAGATCGGCATGCCCGACGTTGCACTCAAGCAGTATCGCCACCTGGTCAAGCACAACCGTATGCTCGATCAGGTCAGCAGCGAGCTGCAAGACATGATCGCCTACAGCGACGATGCCCGCCTGCTGCCTGGTCTGCACCGCGTGCTCGGCGATGTCTACGCGAAGCAGGGCCGGCTGCGCGAGGCGATCGATGAATATAGCTGGACACTTGGCGGGCCTCGCGGCACGCGTTAACTCGTCAACCCACCAAAGGAAAGGCTACTATCATGAGGCGGATCGTCGAAGACCTCATTCGAGTCGAAGGCGTGATTGGCAGCCTGCTTGTCGGCAAAGACGGCCTGGTGGTCGCCAGCACCCTGATGGATGAGGAAGATGCCGAAATCCTCGGAGCCATGTCGGCTGCCGTCTTTGGCGAGATCGATAAAGCCACCAAGCGAATTGGTGTCGGCATGCTGATGGATACAATCATCGATGCTGAGCAAGGCTCGATTCTGATGCTTGAGTCGAAAGAGCTGATACTGGTGGTGATTACGCAGCGGATGGTTAATCTGGGCCTGGTAAAAATGGAGATGCGCCGTGCCGCCAAGCGTATTGGCGAAGCGGTACCGATCTAGCTTGCCCCAGGCGTAGCGCGCGATCGTCAGTGCCCGGCTTCGTGGTGCGATGCCGGGCATTGGCCTGCTAAACACGCTGAAGCCGCCTGTCCTGTGGTAGGATATGCCATGTCGAACGTTCAGAAAGGAGCTTCGTTACAAACGTATGGAACGATCGCTGATTATTTTGAAGCCCGATGCCGTGCAGCGCGGGCTGATTGGCCCGATACTGACGCGCCTTGAGCAGCGCGGCCTGAAGCTGGCCGGCCTGAAGCTGATGCGCATCGACGACGCGCTGGCGCGCCGCCACTACGCCGTGCACGAAGGCAAGCCGTTCTTCGCCGGCCTGGTCGAGTACATCACGTCTGGCCCGGTGGTTGTCGCGGTTGTTACCGGCAAAAATGTCATCGCGACGGTGCGCAACACAGTTGGCGCCACCAATCCGTCGGCGGCGGCACCCGGCACTATTCGCGGCGATTACGCCGTGGAGATTGGCCGCAACCTGATCCACGCCTCGGACTCGCCTGAGAATGGCGAAAAGGAAGTCGCGCTGTTCTTTGGTGCGAACGAGCTTGTCGAGCTCGAGCGCAGCACCGATCGCTGGATCTACGAGTAATCGCCGCCTGTGCCACAACGCCCCTGGCCGCGAGCGGCCAGGGGCGTTGCTGTTGGTCTGGTTGCGAGCGCGGGCTAGCGGCGTGGCCGCGAGGCCGAAGGCAACCCGCTGCTCGGCTGCTGGCCAATCGGCGCCGCCGGGGTTGGGCTGGGCGGCAGCGGCGTATCGGTATTCGCCAGCGGAGCAGCCACCGGCGTGTCGGTCGGCGGCACGTCGGTGGGCACGGGCGTGTCGGTCGGCGGCACGTCGGTGGGCACGGGCGTGTCGGTCGGCGGCGCGTCGGTGGGCACGGGCGTGTCGGTCGGCGGCACGCGTGTTGGTCGCGTTGTCGGCGGCACCGTGGGCGGCGGCGGCTCGGTTGGCACCTCGGTCACCGGCACAGCTGTTGCCGTCGGAACCGGCGTGTTTGTCGGCGCGCTGGTTGGCACCGGTGTGTTGACCGGAGTATCAGATGGCGCCGGGCTCGCTTCCACCGTCGGCGGAATTGCGGTGGCTGGGTCGGCGGTGGCCGTATTGGTTGGTGCGGCGGTAGCCGGCAGCGCCGTCGCCGTGTCGCCCGGCAGCGGCGTCGCCGTGTTTGTCGGCGCCAGCGGGCTGGTTGGCGCGCCCGCATCGGTTGGCGCGCCCGTCGCGCCGGAGCTTGGGTTCACCACGGCCGGCTGATTGGTCGGGCGCGCGCGGCCGCCGCCATTCGACTGGTTGCCCTGCGCTGGTTCGCTGGTGCTGCCGGGCGCGGGCGTTGTCCCGTCCGGCGTTGGCGTTACCTCGGGAAGCGCCGCAATCTGCTGCTTGAGCGTGCTGGCCTGCTGCTCGGCCGACGCAAGCGACGCCGCGCTATTCGGCAGCGTTGTCTTCGCCGCCTGGATCGCGCGCTGTGCCTGCTGCACCAGCGTGTCGGCCTCGTTGCGCAGGCTGGCGCGCGGCGCTTGCTGGTTCGCGTCGATGGCATCCTCGACGTTCGCGAGCATGCTATTGAGCGTCTCGGCGATCAGCGTCGCGTCGACCGTCTGGCCGTTTGCCACAAGGTTATTGAATTCGTCGAGCCGGCGGTTGGCATACTCGACCAGCAGCTGGCTGCGCTCGGCCGGGTCGGCCACGAGCGCCAGCGAAATATTTTCCTTGGCGCGCTTCCAGGGGTAGAGTGTATCGCCCGGCAGGCTCTGCGCCGATACCGAGTCGACCGCGCCCATCATCAGGCCTACCACCACCACCGCAACGGCGGCGCGCTGCGCGGTGAGTCGGCGCGCGGCGGAGCGCTGGCGTGCGAGCGCCTGGCGCGGCGCCAGCTGCTCGGCGATCGTCATAAACTCGCGCCGGCCGGTTGGCAGCCATGCCACCAGCTCGGGCGGCAGAGGCACCGTCGTATCGGTATACAGCCGCGTGCCAAGCCGCAGCAGCGGATCGATCGCCGCCGCCTGCTCGGGGTAATCGGCCAGGCAGGCCTCGATCGATTCGCCGCGGCGCGCCCGCGCGATCGTCAGGTCGAGAACATCATCGAAATAGTGCTGTGCCTGCGCGGTCGCTCGTGCGCGCTGGCGGGTTGTCTGCGGAGGCTTCGCATATTTTGGGGCCATATGGGCGGCAATGGCGGCAAAATCGTGGGCGCCAGTCGCAAGCCAATCTTCCATCTCCGCCGGCAGCGGGATGGTCGCCTGGGCGTTGAGCAGATCGCCGGCGCGCAGCAGTGGTTCGAGCGCAGCCGCATGCTCGGGGTAGCTGACGAGGCAATCCTCGACGCTTGCGCCCGAGTGGAGCTGCGCGAGAGCCTGATCGAGAACATCAGGCAGGCTCTCGGGTAAGCTGCGTTCCTTCATCTGCATATGCAGAGTATCCTAGCCTAGTGGCGATCCGTGCTATTCAGATCGTCGATGCCAACCGTTCGCGAACGGAACGGCTCGTCCCAGCCACTCCACGATTCGCCGCCAACCTCGCGCGTGGCGAGCAGATCCTGGTTTTCGCGGGCCATCAGCTGCTGGAGCGACTGCAGCGCGCGGTGCTGCAAGGCTTTGACGGCCCCCTCGGTGCGCCCGATTGCTACCGCGATCTCGTTGTTGGTCATGTCGGCGAAGAACTTCAGCGTCAGCACCTGCTGCTGATCCTGCGTCAACTGACTGATCGCCTGCTGCAATGCCACGCGGTCGTAGATCGAGAGAACCTCGTCTTGCCCGCGCGGGTCGACCAGCTCGATGTTTTCGTCCAAGGGCGTCGATATGGCGCGCTTGCGGCGGGCTTGGCCAATCAAGACGTTGTTGGCGATGGTGTAGAGCCAGCCGAGGAACGATTTCTCGCCACGGTACTCAAACCCGCCAATACCCTTGATCACCCGGACGAACACCTCTTGCGTGAGATCCTGGGCGCCTTCCTGGTCGCGCACACGTACATACAGGTATCGTAGTATCAGCCCGGCGTATTTGGCATACAGATCGCCGAATGCGCCGGCGTCGCCCCGCTGTGCCTGTGCGATGATTTTTGGTAACTCCAGCTCCGATTCACTGACCATATCGTTCTCGGCGCCTGTGTGCGTGGCTGGCAGCGATGACGCCGTGCGCTGATAGGTCTTACCAATACCAACGCGACGACTCGTCCAGAAGTTACGCTCACAAAACGACTAAAGATAAAACTTCGTTAAGCTGCTGTTTGTATGCTTGTACCATTATAGCTGAACGAGGCCGAAACCGTAAGGGCAGCGCCGGTTAAGATTATGTTACATAGACCTGATGATTTACTCATAGCCGTAGCAGCTCTGCCGCACGGCCGGGAAATAATTTGGTATACACTAGAACGATCTGCGCGGCGGTTTTCGCACAGTTGCGCGATTGAGAGTGGCGCGCTATACTGCGTTTCGCTGCATACGACAGGCGCCAGGCGCTTGCCAGAGGATACCAGATGAAGATTGCGATTATCGGTTTGCCCAATAGCGGCAAAACCACTGTGTTCAATGCGCTGACGCGCGGTACCGCCGAAACCACCGCCTACGCCTCGGGGCAGCTTGAGCCGAACGTGGCGACGGTGAAGGTGCCCGATCCACGGCTGGCGGTGCTGGCGCGCATGTTCAACCCCAAGAAGACCACTCCCGCCGACGTTCAGTTTGTCGACGTGGGCGGCATCAGCAGCGGCGCGGGCCAAGGCGGCGGCCTGCCGCCGGCGCTGCTGAACTACATCGGCGGGGCCGACGCGCTGCTGCACGTAGCGCGCGCCTTTGAAGACGACGACGTGGCGCACCCCGAGGGATCGGTGAACCTGGCCCGCGACGTCGAGTCGGTCGACCTCGAGCTGGCGTTTTCCGACATGGCGATCATCGAGCGGCGGCTGGCCAAGCTGAACGCCGAGATCGGCAAGATGTCGAGCAAGGATCGCGAGCAGCGCATCGTCGAGCGCGACCTACTGGTGAAGCTTCAGGGCGAGCTCGAGAGCGGGCGGCTGGTGCGCGATGTCGAGCTGAACGACGACGAGGCCCGGCTGCTGCGCGGCTACCAATTCCTTACGGCCAAGCCGCTGCTGCTGGTGCTGAACATCGGCGAGGCGCAGATCAAAAGCCCGCCGGACTTCGCCTATGCGCACCGCCAGAGCGACGTGGTGGCGCTGGCCGGCAAGATCGAGGCCGAGCTTGCCCAGCTCGACGACGACGACGCGCAGGTGTTCATGGACGACCTGGGGATCAGCGAGGCCGCGCGCGACCGCGTGATCGCCTCGTCGTACAACCTGCTCGGGCTGATGAGCTTTCTCACGGCCGGCCCCGACGAGGTGCGCGCGTGGACGATCCGCCGCGCCACGCCGGCCACCGAAGCTGCCGGGGCGATCCACTCCGATATCCAGCGCGGCTTTATTCGTGCCGAAGTGGTGGCCTACGACGACCTCATCCGCGCCGGCGGGATGGTCGAGGCCAAGAAACAGGGCACCGTGCGCATGGAAGGCAAAACCTACATCGTCAAAGACGGCGATGT
>CALLYN010000519.1 GCA_937858455.1 uncultured Kouleothrix sp. | reverse complement strand
GGCCTCGCTCGGGCCGCGCCACCACCATACGCCGGCCAGCGCCGCCAGCAGTGCAACCGCGAGCGCGACGGCGCCGATCGCGCGGCGGGCCAGGGGGGTGTCCATGGCTGTGTCCTTACTCGGGCTGCTTCACTACGGCTTGCACCTTGATCGGCCCGGCCTTCTCGAATTGCAGCGTCATCTCAAAGGTATCGCCAAGCTTCAGGTCGCGGTTCAGGCCGATCAGCATAACGTGGAAGCTGCCGGGCTTCAGCTCGACGCTGCCGTTGGCCGGCACGTCGACCGCCTCGACCGGGCGCATCTGCATTACGTCGCCGTTTTTGATCACAGTGTGCAGCTCGATCGACTTGGCGATGTCGCCAACGACTTTCAGCAGGCGATCGGGGGCGCCGCCGCTGTTGCTGATCGTCAGGTACATCGCGCCGTTCGCGCCGCCCATGTCGCTGGCCATGCCGCCGGCCATGGCGTCGGTGGGCTTGGCGCCGGCCATGGCGTCGGTGGGCTTGGCGCCGGCCATGGCGTCGGTGGGCTTGGCGTCGGCTGTGCCACCCATCGCGGCGGGGCGCGCCCACACGTTTGTGATCGTAATAGCGCTGGCCGGCGCTGTAGGCGCGGCGGTAGCAGGCAGCGGGGCGCTGGTCGGTGCGGCTGCGGGCGCGCTGGCCGTGTCGGAAGTGCCGCAGGCGCTCAGGCCGAGCGCGGCCACGAGAAGCGTGGCAATCAGAAATCGTCGCATAGCTAGCCTCCGTTATGCATAATCGTGCGGATGTCGTTGGCCATATCGGTGGTCGGAATGCCGTCCTGCAGCAGCTCGCGCCAGGTGCCGGCAGGGTCGATCACATAGATGAACGGTGAGTGGTCGATCGTGTACTTGAGCGCCGAGTTGGGCAGCTCGCGGCGGATCGCCGTCACGCCGTACGCTTTCATGATCGGGGCGATTGCCGCCTGGTCGCCGTGCAGGCCCAGAAACGTCGGGTTGAACGCCGCCATATATTTCGCCAGGCGCGCCGGGGTATCGCGCTCGGGGTCGAGCGTAACAAACGCGACCTGAACGTTTTTTGCGTCGTCGCCAAGCTTGCGCATCACCACGGCCATGTCCGAGAGCGCGGTCGGGCAGACGTCGGGGCAGTTGGTGAAGCCGAAGAACAGCAGCACTACCTTGCCGCGCTGCTGGCTCAGGGTAAAAGTCTGCCCGGTGTGGGCCGCGAGCGTGAAATCCGGCGCAGGCTTGGCTGGTTCGAGCACAGTGCCGTGGAGCTCGGGTCGCCCGCACGCGCTTAGGAGCGCCGCGCAGGCGATCAACGCCAGCAGGGCGGCGCGAAAGGGTTGTAGAGCGGGCATATGGCGCCTCCTTTGAAGGGTCTATAGCCGAGCGCAGAGCGCTCGGGCATGGAGCCTAGAACACCCGGCCATCCCGAGTTCTCCCGTAGGGGCACTCTCTCTGCTCTTGGCTATGGTGTTCGCGAAAGATGCGAATGGAGCCGATCTGCGGACGCAGCCGCAGGCCGTTCACGCTGCGAGCATGCGCACATGCGCCGAGCACGCGCGCTACACCGAGTGCGCGGCATGCGAGCTTCGCTGCGGGATGCGGGCTACGCTGAGGGCAGTGCGAGGCGAGGGGGTGGGGTTGGCGGCGCCAGGCCGCCGATGGTGTGGGCTACC
>CALLYN010000518.1 GCA_937858455.1 uncultured Kouleothrix sp. | reverse complement strand
GGCCGCCGCAACCGCCGCCGCGCCGCAGCCCACGCTCGCGCCGGCCAACCTGGGGCCACGCGCGATCACGCTGCAGAACGCCGCGCAGATCACCAGCACCAGCAGCTTCACTAACCCCGAAATCGGGCCGGTGGCGTTCTCGCCCGACGGCACCACGCTGGCGGTTGGCGTCAGCTCGGTCATCCAGCTGCGCAACGCCGCCACGCTCGAGCCATTTAGCCCGCCGCGCCAGCTCCAAGGCCACACCGGCCGCCTGTTCACGCTGGCCTACTCGCCCGACGGCACGCTGCTGGCCTCGGGCGCAATCGACGAGAATGCAGTTCGCATCTGGAGCACTGCCGACGGCCGCCAGGTGCGCATGCTGGCCGATCACCGCGGCTGGGTGCGCGCTGTCGCGTTCTCGCCCGACGGCACACTGCTGGCCTCGGGCAGCTTCGACCATACCGTCAAGCTGTGGAATGTCGACACCGGCGCGCTTTTGCACACGCTCAGCGGCCACAGCGACTTTATCAGCACGGTCGCGTTCTCGCCCGATAGCGCGCGCCTGGCCACCAGCTCGGCCGACGGCAAGGTGCTGCTGTGGGACGTGGCCAGCGGCAGCCAGCTGAGCAGCTTTGCCTTTGAGCCGGCGCCAAACCTGGCCACCGGCGCGCCGCTGTGGGCCACCGGGCTGGCCTTCTCGGGCGATGGCAAAATTTTGGCGATTGGCTCGGAAGATGGCTCGATCGTGCTGGTGGACGCGGCTACCGGCAAAGGCGCGCGCGCGCTTATGGGCCACACCGGCATTGTGGTAAGCCGCGGCTTGCTGTTCGCGCCCGACGGGAAGACGCTCGCCAGCGCAAGCTTCGACGGCAGCATCCGGCTGTGGGATACGACCAGCGCCACCGAAACGGCCGAGCTGCGCGAGCATGGCCTGCGCGTGCTCGCGCTGGCGTTCAGCCCCGACGGCACGCACCTGGCCTCGACCAGCGACCAGGGTGGCCAGCTAGTGCTGTGGGACGTAGCGGGCCGCAGCGCCGAGCGCAGCTTGCAGATCGGCCAGGGGCTGATCACCGCGCTGCAGTTCTCGCCCGACGGCACTACCCTCGGCGTGGTGGGCTACAATGGCATTAGCCGGCTGCACCTGCTGGAGCAGCAGCGCTACCGCGTGCTTCCTGGCTCGCCGGCCGCCGTCAACTCGCTGGCGTTTCTGTCGGACAGCCGGCTGGCCTCGATTTCCGACGAAGGCACGGTGACGCTGCTCGATCTGAAGAGCGGCAGCAGCCAGGCTCTGCCTGGCCTCGCCGGGCGCGCGCTGAACATCGCTGCCTCGGCCGATGGCCGCGTGCTGGTGGCGGGCAGCAGCAGCGGCGCGATCGGTCGCTGGGATGGCGCCAGCGCCCGCCCTCAGCCCGAGCTGCGCAGCGGCCTTGGCGCGATCTACGCGCTGGCGCTCAGCCCCGACGGCGCACTGCTGGCGGCCGGCGGCCCACCCGACGACCCGCGCGTCGAGATCTGGGACGTGGCGGCCGGCAAGCTGCTGCAGACGCTCAGCGGCTCCGACACGGCGATCGCCAGCATGGCCTTCCAGCCGCGCGGCGGCCGCCTGGCGATTGCTACGCTCGATGGCAAGCTGACGCTCTGGGACGCCCGCGCCGGCACGCTCGGCACCACCATCCAGGCGCCGCGCCAGGGCGGCCGCTTCTCGGCGCTGGCGTTCTCGCCCGACGGCACGCTGCTGATGACCGGCTCGCCCGCCAGCGATGTGGCATTCTGGGATGCCCAGAGCGGCGCGGCGGCCGGGGCGCTGCCCGCCTTCGATCTGAATCGCAATGGCGTGTACGCTGCCGCGTTCAGCCCCGACGGCCAGCGCCTGGCGGTGGGCCTGGGCGACCAGAGTGTGCAGATATTTGAGCTTGGCGCCGGCCGCTAAGGCACGTGCAGCAGCTATTCGCAAAAGGGATGCCCGAGGGGCATCGCCCCTGCACCCCGCCTTTCTAAACCGGCTCTAACAGAGAAAGATATGCCAAAAACAATCATTGTTGGCGGCGGGCTGGCCGGCCTGGCCACCGCTGTCAAGCTGCTCGACGCGGGCATCGACGTCGAGCTGATAGAGAAGCGCGATGTGCTGGGCGGCAAAACTTCGTCGTGGGTCGACGCCGACGGCGACCATATCGAGAGCGGCCTGCACTGCTACTTTCGCTGCTACAAAGAGCTACTGCCATTCTTCAGGCACGTCGGCGTGTACGAAAACATTCGCTGGAAAGAGCATACCTTCCTGATCGCGCGGCCGGGCGGCAACCACGCGCGGCTGCACTTCCCGCGCATTCCCGCGCCGCTCAACGGCATGGTCGCCTTCACCAACAACGACCTGTTCACGCCCTGGGAGAAGCTCAGCAACCTGCTGGGCCTGGCCACTACCTGGATCGGCACGCTCGACTACATCAAGACGCTCGACGACATAAGCTTTCGCGAGTGGCGTGTCCAGCACCGCATCGCCGAGGGCGTCGAGCGCAAGCTCTGGAACGCGATCTGCCTTTCGCTGGGCTTTATCGGCGCCGAGGATATGAGCGCCCGCCCTATGGCGACGATCTTTCACTACTTCGCCACTGTCGCCGATGCGTCGCAGTTCGGCACGCTCGACGGCGCGCCCAACGAGCGGATCTTCAAGCCGATTGCGCGCTGGATCGCCGACCGCGGCGGCTGCCTGCACACCAGCGTGAAGGCCGAGGCGCTGGAGCTTGAGAACGGCGGCGTGGCCGGCGTGCGCCTGGCCGACGGCAGCCTGGCGCGCGGCGACGCATATGTGCTGGCCGCGCCGGTGCACAGCGCCCGCCAGCTGCTGCCCCGCAGCCTGCGCGGCGTGGCGTACTTCGATAACCTGTGGAAGATCCGCTCGGTGCCGACGATCAATGTGCAGCTGTGGTTTGATCGCTACGTCACCGATGTCGATAACTTCTGGTTCACCGCCGACGCCTGCTTCTCGGTGTTTGGCGACCTGGCGCTCACCAGCCCGCTGCAGTACAATCGCCACGGCGGCTCGATGGTCGAGATGTGCGTCGCGCCGGCCGCGCCGTTCTGGCACCTGAGCGATGCCGAGATCGTCGAGATGTGCCGGCGCGATCTGGCGCGGCTGTGGCCATCCGCGCGCGATGCCCGGCTGCTCAAGGGCACTACCGCGCGCATCCCCAACTCGCTCTACCGCGAGGAGCCCGGCGCCGATCGCTACCGGCCAATCCAGCGCTCGCCGGTGGCCAACCTGTTCCTGGCCGGCGACTGGACGGCCCAGGACTATATGGCCTCGATGGAGGGCGCGGTGCAGAGCGCGCGCCACGCCGCCGATTATGTCGTTGATTATTTGACATAATTAGGAATTGCACAGACGTTCTTTTGTGTGCGGTTTTTCTGCGCGGGGCGCGGAAAAACCGCACATAGCTACACATCTGCCAAAGCCTGAGCTGCCCTACTGCGTATATCCTGACCCCATGGGCAGCCCCTCTTCAGCCCCACGCACGATACGCCCAGCCCGCGCATCGCTGATACTATCCCTTGCCTGCAGCAGCAAGGCGAAACCGTCCAGAGTGTTTCTAGTCGACATAACAAAAAGGATCTGCGATGCCAGCATATCTCTGCGCCACCTGCGGTACGCAATTCACGCCGTCCGACGGCGCGCCCGCGAGCTGCCCGATCTGCAACGACGAGCGCCAATACATTGGCAGCGCGGGCCAGCGCTGGCTTACGCTGCCCGAGCTGCAAGCCGGCCACCGCAACCGCGTCGAGGCGCACGAGCCGGGGCTGGTTGGCATCGGCAGCGAGCCGAAGTTCGCGATCGGCCAGCGCGCGCTGCTGCTGCAAACGCCCGGCGGCAATATCCTGTGGGACTGCATTAGCCTGATCGATCAGGCCACCATCGATGCGGTGCGCGCGCTGGGCGGCATCAGCGCAATCGCGATCTCGCACCCGCACTACTACTCGAGCATGGTCGAATGGAGCCAGGCGTTTGGCGCTGTGCCGATCTATCTGCACGCCGCCGATCGGCAATGGGTGATGCGGCCCGACCCGGCGATTGTGTTCTGGCAAGGTGAAACCCGGCCGCTATTCGACGGCGTGACGCTGATCCGCTGCGGCGGGCACTTCGAGGGTGGTACGGTGCTGCATTGGGCGGCCGGCGCGCAGGGCCGCGGCGCGCTGCTGTCGGGCGACATCATTCAGGTGGTGCA
>CALLYN010000517.1 GCA_937858455.1 uncultured Kouleothrix sp. | reverse complement strand
CCGCCGCAAGCCGGCCGGCCTCGGCGCGCAGCGCCGCGCCGCCCTGATCGATCAGTTGCATACGCGCTCTGTTCAACATCGCCCCGGCTGGCGATTATCGCCGCTGCGCGCGGGCTTGTCAAACACAGCGGCGGCCGCGCATGCGGAGCGCGGCAAAACCGCAAGATGCCCGGGTGCCATGCTGCCGCAGTGAGCGAGCCGAACAAGGCAACTGCGTAAGTCATACAAAAGTTCGGGGGCGGCAAAGCCGCCCCCGAACCCTCACATACCGCAAGTGATCGCCGGATGTAGTTTTAGCCAGCCGCGCGTGGGCGGCTGCTGGCTCTATAGCCCGAAGAAGGCGGCGTTCTTGCCGGTAAAGCTCTCCTGGCCCGCGGGCACAGCGTCGGCGGTGAAGATCGCGCTTACCGGGCACTCGGGCTCGCAGGCGCCGCAGTCGATGCACTCTTCGGGGTTGATGTAGTACTGGTCGTCGCCCTCGTAGATGCAGTCGACCGGGCAGACCTTCACGCACGCGGCGTCCTTGGTGCCAATACACGGCTCGGTGATGACGTAGGCCATTGAATCCTCCTAAGCTTCTGCTTGTACCATGAAAGAAGTGAAACAGCTGGTGCCGCCTGGGCGCGATCTAGCTGGTGAAGAAGGCGGCGTTCTTGCCGATAAAGCTTTCCTGGCCCTCGGGCACGGCGTGGGCGGCGAAGATGGCTTCGACCGGGCACTCGGGCTCGCAGGCGCCGCAGTCGATGCACTCGTCGGGGTTGATGTAGTACTGGTCATCGCCCTCGTAGATGCAGTCGACCGGGCACACTGCCACGCACGAAGCATCTTTGGTGCCAATACACGGCTCGGTGATCACGAAAGCCATTGCAACTCCTCGCGCTCGGCTCGGCGGCGGCACGGGGCCGCCGCTTGTGCGCGCCAAGCGTACCACAGGCGGGGCGCCGCGTCTGCTACTTTTGTTCCATTCGGTCTTCGCGCAACACCGCGTCGCCGTCGGCCACGCGCGCCAGGCCGCCCGGGTCGAGCACGATCACGCGGCCGCGCTCGAGGCGCACCAGCCCGTCCTGGGCATCGGCCAGCTCGGCGCGCGCTTCCTTCACCGTCGTGAACTCGCTGCCGTAGCGGGTGGACAGCTCGGCCACC
>CALLYN010000516.1 GCA_937858455.1 uncultured Kouleothrix sp. | reverse complement strand
ATTTTGGAGGGCTTGCGCCCTCCAAGCCTCCCACGCGGGAGGACACCGCGTAACTCGTGTTATATCAGGGGAACGGTGACGCGCACGGTGGTGCCCTGGCCCGGCGCGGACATCATCTCGGAGGCGCCGCCGATCAGCTTGGCGCGCTCTTCGATATTGAGCAGGCCAAACGAGCCGCGCTTCTCGTACGACTCGAGCACCTTCTGCAGATCAAAGCCGGCGCCGTCGTCCTGCACCGTCACCTCGAGCGCGCTGGGCGTCTGCTTCAGGCGCACCCAGATATGCTCGGCCTTGGCGTACTTCAGCGCGTTGTTGATCGCCTCCTGGATAATATTGAACAGCGTGCCCTCGACCTTGGTATCGAGATCGACCGAGATCTCGTTCGACTCAAGCTCGATCTTGGTGGTGTTGCTCTGGAAACGCTCGAGATACTGGCGCAGCGTCACGTCGAGGCCCTGCGTCTCGAGCGCCAGCGGGCGTAGCTCGAACAGCATGGTGCGCACCTCGTGGGTCGTGCGCTTGGCCAGCTGGCCGAGCTTGTCGAGCTCGTTGAACACGCGCTTGGGGTCGCGCTCGAGCAGCCGCTTGATGAACTCGACATTCATGGTGATCGCCGCAAGCGCCTGCGCCGGGCCGTCGTGCAGGTCGCGCGCGAGCTGGTGGCGCACCTCTTCTTCCTTCGACAGCAGCTTCGAGCGCTCCTGGCGCAGGTCGTACACCAGCTGAGCATTATGCAGCGCGATGATCGCGTAGTTCGCCAGCGCCGTCAGCATCCCCAGCTGCTCCGTATTAAAGGCGCGCGCGCGGTCGCTGGCGATCAGCAGCAGGCCATAGGTTCGCAGCGCCGCGCGCAGCGGCACCAGGCAGGCGGCGTGGCACTGCGCCAGCGCGGCGATCGGCGCCAGCTCGGGCTCCTGGCTAACATCGTCGATCAGGCAGGCGTCGGACGAGCGCAGCACCTGGCCGATCTGGCCAGTGCCGAGCTGCAGGCGCTGCTGAGTATCGAGATCGCTGGCGCCGTACGAAGCCGCGACATACAGCTCGTCGGGCTGGCCCGTCGAGAGCAGCACCAGCGCGCACTGGTGCGGCACCAGCTTGCGGCTCTCGACCAGCGTGGCGTCGAGCACGCTCTGGTAGTTCATGGTCGTCGAGAGCGTATAGGCGACCTCGTACAGCGAGCGCATCTGGTCGCGGTACGCATTCGCCTCGCTCAGCGCGTCCTGCTGTTTCTGCTCGGCCAGCTCGACGCTCAGGCGGTTGTTGGCCGTCCAGCGCTCGGCCAGGCCGCTGGTGAGCCAGGGGATGCACACCAGCGCCACCGCGCGCAGCGTAAGGCCCAGCAGCGCCACCGCCTCGGTGGGCGCCGGGCCATTGTTCGGGCCGATCCGCGCCAGCAGGTAGGCGCTGACATACACCGCCGCGGCGAACACCCCGGCCAGCAGGCTCGACATCGGCCGCAGCCGGAAAGCCGCGCCGACCAGCGGCAGCAGGTACAGCGGGTAGTACAGGTCGCGCGGGTCGTGGCCGAAATAGGTGAACAGCGAGATGAAGATAATATCGATAACGAAGGCGATGTTCAGCAAGCCGCTAAGCGCCGACACAAACAGCGCCAGGGTGGCCAGCAGATTGAACAGGCCATAGGCCCACACCAGCATCAGCACCGGCGGCATCGTGAGCGTGAACGGCCAGAGCGGCTGCTTGACCAGCAGCGTGCCGATCAGCGCCAGCAGTATGAACACCCCCCAGCGCGCGGCGATGTAGAAGCGATCGCCGCCAAGCAGCTGCCAGCGGACGCGTGAGCTTATGGTTCGGGGCGAGGTGGTCGATGCACTCATAGTTGATCGGGCAATATCGCGCCGCTGCCATAGCGTCGCTGAAGCTGGCCTTTCAGAAGCTTGCGAGCGTGATGCAGCCGTGATTTGACCGTGCCCTCAGGGCAATCGAGGATCGCGGCAACCTCAGGAATCGACAGATCTTCCAGGTAGTGTAGCACCAGCACCGAGCGATGATTGGGCGGCAGGTCGTCGAGCACGGCGCGGACGATCGTCTGAAGCTCGTGCTGCTCGGCAATCTGCTCGGGCGAGCGCCGGGCCGGCGCGAACAGCCGCTCGGCCAGCGCGTGAAACGGTTCGTGCCACAGCCGCTGCCGCCGCGCGCAATTGTACGATAGGTTGGCGGCCACGCGGTACAGCCATGGCAGCAGTGGCTGCGCGCCGTCGAGCTCGCCAGCCTGCCGGTACAGCCGGTAGAATGTATCTTGCAGCACTTCCTCGGCCGTCTCGGCGTTGCGGGTGATACCCAGCGCCAGCTGGTATACCTGCCGCTGATAGCGCCCGAACACGGTTTCGAGCGCGTCGAGGCGACCACGCGCGATCGCCTGGAGCGCGGATGCGTCGCTTTCGTCGCTGTGCTGGCTCGTCTTGTTCATAAGTGCGCCACCGACTTCATCGTCGGCGACCCAACAGTGCCGCGCGCTGCGCTAGGACTAGCCACACACAGCGCGCAGCAGATCATATGCCACTACATGGCCTTAAGCGCGTCGATCGACGATTTCACGACGTCGGCGCTCTTCTTCATCAGCGCCAGCTCGTCGTCGTTGAGCGGCAGCTCGACGATCTTCTTGACGCCGCCGGCGCCAAGCACGCACGGCACGCCGAAATAGATATCGTTCAGGCCGTACTCGCCCTCGAGGTAGCACGAGCACGGGATCACGCGGTTCTTGTCGCGCAGCACCGCCTCGACCATCTGCACGGTAGCCGAGCTAGGCGCGTAGTAGGCGCTGCCGGTCTTCAGCAGGTTGACGATCTCGCCGCCGCCCTTGCGCGCGCGATCGACGATCGCGTTCAGGCGCTCGGCGCCGATGAACTCGGTGACGGGGATGCCGCCGATAGTGGTGTAGCGCGGCAGCGGCACCATCTCGTCGCCGTGGCCGCCCATCAGCATCGCCTGGATATCCTCGACCGACACGCCCGCCTCGAGCGCGATAAACGTGCGGTAGCGCGCGCTATCGAGCACGCCGGCCTGGCCGATCACGCGATTCTTGGGGAACCCGCTGACCTGCTTGGCCAGGTAGGCCATGGTATCGAGCGGGTTGTTGACAATAATGATCACCGCGTCGGGCGAGAGCGCCGCAGCCTTCGAGACGCAATCGCGGGTGATGTTGGCGTTGATCTTGATCAGGTCTTCGCGGCTCATGCCGGGCTTGCGCGGCGCGCCCGACGTGACGACAATCACGTCCGACCCGGCGGTGTCGGCGTAGTCGTTGGTGCCTTTCACGTGCAGGTCGAAGCCCTCGATCGGGCCGGATTCAAGCAGGTCGAGCCCTTTGCCCTGCGGGATACCCTCGACAATATCGACCAGCACAATGTCGCCAAGCTCTTTCGCGGCAATCCAGTGGGCGGCAGTCGAACCGACGAAACCAGCACCAATGATGGTGATTTTCGGTCGCATAGACTTCTCCTTAGGTTCAGAGAGCGATACGGAAGTACGGCTTGATCGAAACACAGCCCCGTACCGATTGGGTTACAGCTACACCACCTAGAGTTGCGAATTCCACATCGCGGATGGCAAACCGCGGCGAGCTGGGCACGCTCGGCGCCTGCTGATCGACGCCACCTAGTATAGCACCAGTTAGCGCGTGCTGCGCCAGCTAGAGCTAGGCGGCCTGCGCCCGCAGCTTGTTCAGCGCGGCCTGCAGATCGGCCGGCAGCGGCGACTCGAACTCGGCCCACGCGCCGCTCGAGGGCAGCGCGAAGCCGAGCCGGTAGGCGTGCAAGAACTGGCGCGCCAGGCCAAATGTGGCGCGCGGCTTTTTCGGGCCATACAGCGGGTCGCCCAGCAGCGGGCGGCTCTTATAGCTGAAATGGACGCGGATCTGGTGCGTACGGCCGGTTTCAAGCCGCGCCTCGATCAGCGTATACTCGCCCAGCGCTTCGAGCACGCGCCAGTGGGTGCGCGCCGATCGCCCGCTCGCGACGATCGCCTGCCGCAGCCGGTCGGTCGGGTGGCGGGCGATCGGCGCGTCGATCAGGCCGCTAGGCTCTTTGAAGCGGCCCTCGACCACCGCGAGGTAGGCTTTGGCCATGGTATGGGCCTGCTGCTGGGCCTGCAGGCTGTGGCGCGCGGCGTCGTTGCGCGCCACCACCAGCAACCCCGAGGTATCGCGGTCGAGCCGGTGCACAATGCCGGGCCGCAAGTCGCTGCCGACGGTGATATCGGGGTAGCGCGCCAGCAGCGCATTCACCAGCGTGCCGTCGAGGTGGCCAGGCGCGGGGTGCACCACCATACCGGCGGGCTTATCGATCACCACCACGTCGCCATCCTCATACACCACGTCGAGCGGGATAGGCTGGGGCAGCAGGTCGGTCGGCTGGGCGATCGGCCGCAGCACCAGCACCACGTCGCCGGCGCGCAGCGCGGCGCTGGGGCGCGCGTCGGCGCCATTCAGGCGGATGTGGCCGTCTTCGATCAGCTGGCGGGCATAGCTGCGCGAAAGGTCGGCGATGCGGTCGGCAACGTAGCGGTCGAGGCGCGCGCCTTCGTCGGAAGGCTCGACCGCCAGCCGCAGCACCTCGGCGTGGCGCCGCGCATCGGGCGCGCTATCGTCGTCCATCGTCATCGCATCACTGCCGATCGCCGCGGCCGGGCCACTGCTCCTGGCTGAGCAGCTCGCCCAGCAGCGTCTCGTCGCCGGGGCTGCTGGGGGCGGTGGCGCGGCTTTCGCCGAACAGCAGCAGGTAGCCGGCCAGCATGATCACGCCAATGGTGATCGCGCTGTCGGCAAGGTTGAAGATGCCGGGGAACCAGCGCACATGCACAAAATCGACCACGTAGCTGTAGCGCACGCGGTCGATGATATTGCCGATCGCGCCGCCGACGATCAGGCCAAGGCTGTACTGCACCCAGGGGCGGTTATTCGGCAGCTGAAAGCGGTAGAACAGGATTGCGCCGATGCTGATTACGATCGAAGTGATCGTAAAAAAGTACGGGATGCCGCGGAACAGGCCAAAGGCAACGCCGTTGTTTTTCACGTAGGTGAAGCTGAGCCACGCGCCCAGCAGCGGGCGCGTCGTCCCTTCGTTCGGGCCAAGGGTTTGTAGGATCCAGGCTTTGGTAAGCTGATCGAGCAGAATAACCGCAACCACCACTGCCAGCGGGCGCGCCCACCGCAGCCGAAACTCCTCGCGCACGTCATTCTCCGCGTCTATACCAGTAAGCAGGAGGCAAGGGCCAGTTGGCAATTATGGCGCACCGAGGCCGCTAGCTCTCGCTTAGGCTGGCTCAATACGTCGGCTCGGCTACACGCAAGCGCGGCGATCAGCGCTCGCGCTCGATCGCCGACTGGCAGGTGATACAGTGGATGGCATACGGCAGCGCTTCGAGACGCTCGGGGTTGATCGGCTGGCCACAGCGCTCGCAGACCCCGTACGAGCCGGCGTCGAGCCGCTGGAGCGCCGCGTCGACCTGGCTGAGCAGATCTTCGGCGTTGCCGCGCAGCGCCAGGTTGCGCTCGCGGTTCATGACATCGCTGGCGTCGTCGGCCAGATGGTTGCCAATGCCGGCGTCGTCTTGCGGCGCTTTGTTCTCGGCATCGATCGCGGCGACATCGTCTTGCAGCTCGCGGCGCTCGGCTTCGAGGCGCGCGCGGATTCTTTCGAATACTTCGTTGCTGGCCATAGCTCCTCCACATCGCGAAGACTTCGGCGGCGCCCCAGCATTGCGGCGCAGCGCGGCCGTGACCGGCGAAATTATACCATACCGCCGAGCGATCAGGCGGTATCGACCGAGCGATAGCCGCCCAGGCCGCCGGGGGTAAACGCCTCGCCGAGCGAGTGCAGCAGCGCAGCCACGATGATCAGCTCGTCGCGCAGCGCATCGCGCAGGGCGTCGTGATGGCGGTCGCTCCACAGGTCGCCCAGGTCGGTCACATTCGTGCCGACCAGCTGGACATACGCCTGCACCGGCCGGTCGCCGCTGGTGCGGTAGCCACGGCGTACCTCGATCGCCACATACTCGCCAGGCGTGGGCATATCCGGCGCGGCGCGGCGCAGGGCGGCGCGCACGGCCGCGTTGAACGCGCGCGTCAGGTCGATATCGCCACGATCGGCGTGGCCGCGCACATCGACGGTATACGTCCAGGCGAGCTCGAGCAGGCCCGGCGAGATCTCGTTGCCTTCAGAGTGCAACTGGTGTGCCGCGGTCCACGTGAACGTCAGCTCAACCCACGGCGGCGCGGTGCCTTCGGTGAGCGGCTCGGGATGTTCGGGGAACAGCTCGACGCGATAGACACGCTCGAGTGTGTCGGGGTGAACACTCTCGGCCAGCAGGTGGTCGTGCAGCCCGGCCAGAAGCCACGCATCTTCAAGGCCGGCCGCGAGTTCGTCGTAGGTTATCACTGGCGTCCTCTACATCTTTGTTTAGCCGGTGTATTGTACCGCTATGCGCCCCCGGCAGCAACCAGCGCCGCGCCAAGCAACGGAATAGATCTTGCACTTCGAAGCGCGCAGGAGTGGGTGCGATGCTGGCCACGCCAGCGCCAGTGGATGGAGTGTATGCTATGTTGCAAGCGCCCGATTCGCCCGCCGCGGACGCCCAGGATGGGCCGGCCGACGCGCGGGTGTTCGTAGTTCTAAACCCGATGGCCGGCAGCTCGGTTGCCGACGACGTGCGCGCCGCGCTCGAGCGCAGCTTTGGCGACACCAATGTGGACATATACGAGACCACCGGCGACGAGGGCGAAAATATCGGCGAGCTGGTGCGCGCCGCCGCCGACCGCGGCGCCAGGCTGGTCGTGGCTGCGGGCGGCGACGGCACCGTCTCGGACGTAGCCGAGGGCCTGATCGGCAGCGACGTGCCGCTCGGCATCATCCCGGTGGGCACCGCGAATGTGTTCGCGCGCGAGCTGGAGCTGCCGCTCACGCTCGACGATGCCTGCGCGCTGATAGCTGGCGATCACGCGACCTCGCCCGTCGACGCCATGAAAGTTGGCGAGAAATACTTCGTGCTGCAGATCGGCATCGGCATCGACTCGCTGATGATCCGCGACACCGACCGCCAGGCCAAGCGCCGCTTCGGGCGCGCGGCGTATATCTGGACGATGCTGACCCGGCTGTTTGGCTACCAGCCGCTGCGCTTCACCATCGTGGCCGACGGCAAGCGCCTGCGGCCGCGCGCCTCGCAGGTGCTGGTGGCCAACGGCGGCGTGCTCGGCGTGCCGCCATTCCGCTGGGGGCCGCACATCACGCCCAACGACGGCCGCATCGACGTGTGCATCGTCAGCGCGCGCACGCTGCTCGACTACGTTGGCCTGATCTGGCACACCGTGCTGGGCCAGCAGCGCCGCGACCGCAACGTGCGCTACCTGGCCGCCACGTCAAGCATCTCGATCAGCGCCGACCAGCCGCTGCCGGTGCAGGCCGACGGCGAGATCGTCGGCGATACCCCGCTGCAGATCCAGGTCGTGCCGCACGCCGTCCAGGTGATCGTGCCGGCCCCGGCGGGCGAGACACTGAGCAGCGCCGTGGCGGCAAAAGCGAAAGCTGTGATTTTCATGATAGATCCTTTCGCCTCGGAAAACGCGCCGTCCTCCTCCCCGTTTCAGCGTGGCCTTGGCGTTTGTGTCCGCGACCTTGCGGCAAATCAACGACGCGGTGCCCCACGACGGCAGCATCTGGATCATCGAGGATGTCAGCGAGCGGCGGCGCTACGAGCAGATGCTGCATGCCAGCGAGGCACGCCTGCGGGACATCATCGAAGGCACCTCGGACGCCATCTTCATCAAGAATCTGGACGGCAGCTACCGCCTCGCCAACGAGGCCGCGGCGCGCTTTGTCGGGCTGCCCCTGGAGGAGATCGTCGGTCGCGACGACACCGCGCTGTTCGGCGCGGAGGATGCCCGCGCGATCATGGCCCGCGACCGGGCGGTGCTGGCGGCAGGGAAGGTCAGCACGGTCGAGGAGACCGTGACCA
>CALLYN010000515.1 GCA_937858455.1 uncultured Kouleothrix sp. | reverse complement strand
GCCGTACGCTCGCCACTATTCGCTGGAACCTGTTCTGGGCGTTTATCTACAACGTCGTCGGCATTCCCGTCGCCGCCGGCCTGCTGTACCCACCCTTTGGCATCCAGCTGAGCCCGATCATTGCGGCCGGCGCCATGGCGTTTTCGTCGGTGTTTGTTGTTTCGAACTCGCTGCGGCTGCGTGGCCTGAAGCTGCCCTGACCTGGCTTGCAGGCCTCGGTGGGGAGGCTCGGGGGGCGGCTTCGCCGCCCCCCGAATTTCTTTTTGCGAAGCCCTGATCGGCGAAGCCGGTCAGGGCTTCGTAGCTGATGTAACCAACCCGCGCCAGGTAGCATCATACTGCAAGAACACCGTATCACAGGAGGTCTGCCATGCAACACCACGCGTATGGTTTCACGCTTGCTACGCCGCTGGGCTATGGCGCGGCGGTCGAGGCGGTGGCCGCCGCGCTCAAGACCGAGGGCTTCGGCGTGCTTACGACGATCGACGTGCAGGCGACGCTGAAGCAGAAGCTCGGCGCCGATATGCCGCCGTACGTCATTCTAGGCGCCTGCAACCCGCCGCTGGCCCACCGCGCGCTCACGGCCGAGCCGGAGATCGGTCTCTTGCTGCCCTGCAATGTGATCGTCTATGCCAATGCCGACGCGACGACCACGATTTCGGCGATCGACCCCGAGGCGCAGTTTACGCTGGTTCAGCGCCCCGAGCTTGCCGACCTGGCGCGCGATGTCAGCGCCCGGCTCCAGCGCGCGCTTAGCCGCATTCCAGCAACCGAGCCCGCACCTGCTTCGGCATAAGTAAAGGACGAGCAAACAATGCCACTCTACGAGTATATCTGCCAGAGCTGCGGCGAGCGCTTTGAGAAATTGATCCGCAGCGGCGCCGGCGCAATCCCGATCGTCTGCCCGAGCTGTGCCAGCGCGGCGGTGCAGCGCGCGCTCTCGACATTCGCCACCACCGGCGGCAGCACCGCAGCCTCGGGCCCGGCCTGCGGGCCGGTTGGCTGAGGCATCACGCCGCGCGGCCGTGCGTCGCGCTGATGCGGCTTTGTTTGGTGCCTTGCTGCCGCAGGCTGCAGCCTCGCCGCAGTGCGTAGTCCTACATCCGGCTGCTCACTTGCTGTATGCGGGGGCTCGGGGGGCGGCCTCGCCGCCCCCGAACTTTCTTTTTGCGAAGCCCTGATCGGCGAAGCCGGTCAGGGCTTCGCAAATAAGAAGGCGCTCAAACCGAGAGGGAGATGTTACAATGGCGTTTCTCACAGCATAAGTGCGCTTTGGCTTCGCGGCCTAGCGCCCGGAGCAGTCTGGTTCCTTGCCGGCTAGCATGTGCGCCCCGCATCCTTTTCTGGCCTGCTCGCCAACAAGCCTCACTTGCTGGCTAACGAGCCTCTCACGCTTCCCGGCGATCCCCGCACGCTTCCCAGCAACCCCCGCACGCTTCCCAGCAACCCCCGCATGCTTCCCGGCAAGCCCCGCACGCTCTCTGGGAACCCCTTCGCACTTGCTGGGAAGCTCCGCACGCTTCCCGGCAAGCCCCGCACGCTCGCTGGGAACCCCTTCGCACTTGCTGGGAAGCTCCGCACGCTTCCCGGCAAGCTCAGCATGCTTTCCGTCGACCCCCGTACGCTTCCCGTCGACCCCCGTACGCTTCCCGTCGACCCCCGTACGCTTCCCGTCGACCCCCTGCATACCTGCCGGTAAGCCACGGGCAGGCGCAGAGGGCGACTCCGCGTGCCCGGTGCAGCGGTGGCCCTGTTCTTGCTACAACCGACAGACGATAGTCGCTAGTCTACGAAACCTTATACGCCCCTTTAAGCGCTGTTGAAGTTCTCTTAAACCGCCGCCGCTAGCATAGCCCTGTGCTCGCGTGCTCGTAGCGCGGCGCAACAAGCCCGGCATTCTCGATCGTGTGAGTATTGCCCTGGAAAGGCCTCCCGTGAGCAAGCAGGCCTGGTCAAACGAGCCGGCGCAGCCCGGCGAGATGCTAGCGATGCCCACGGCGGCGCGGCAGGCAGCCGCCAGGCCGCCCCGCCAGTGGTGGGAGTTCGGCCGCGCGCTGCTGTATATGTCCCCAGCGTTGCTGCTGCTGCTCGCCTTTACCTACATCCCGTTCCTGCGCTCGATCTGGCTGAGCTTTTTCGTCACCAACCCGCAGGGCGACACCGTGCGCTTCAACGATGTCAGGTACTACACCCGCATCCTTAATCTCGACGGCAGCGGGCGCACCGAGTACCTGCGCAGCATTCTCACCACGGTGTACTTCTCGCTGCTGGTAGTGCCGCTCGGCATCGTCTTCGCGCTGGCGCTGGCGCTGCTCGCCACGCTGCGCGTGCGCGCGATTGCGGTCTTCCGCACGATCTTCACCAGCAGCATCGCCATCTCGGTGGCCAGCGCCAGCGTGATCTGGGCGCTGATCTACAGCCCAAACACGCGCGCGACGCAGTGGCTGATCGACCTGCTGCACCTCAACGCTAACTCGCTGCTCCAGCATCCGGCCACCGCGCTGTTCGCCGTGGCCTTCATGACCACCTGGACGTCGCTGGGGTTTAATTTCATCGTTACGCTGGCCGGCCTGCAGGCCATCCCGCACGACATCTACGAGAGCGCGCGGATCGACGGCGCGAACAACTGGGCGCTGTTTCGCTACATCACGCTGCCGCTGCTCACGCCTACGCTGCTGTTCCTGATTCTGATCAGCACCATCCAGAGCTTCCAGGCGTTCACGCAGTTCAATGTGCTGATCGGCAACGAAGGCCCGGCCAACGCCACCGACGTGTTTGTGTTCGCAATCTTCACGGCGTTCTGGAAGGATAACCGCTACGGCTTCGCCTCGGCGATGTCGGTGGTGCTGTTTCTGATCCTGTTTGTGCTGACGTTCATCCAGTATCGCCTGCTCGATCGACGGGTGCACTACCAATGAGTAGCCTCGACACTCACGCGCCGCCCGGCATGGGCCAGCGCCCGGCGCGGATCGGCGCGCTGCTGCAGACTGTGGCGCTCTACGCCGTGCTGAGCCTTGTGGCGCTGCTGGTGCTGCTGCCGCTGCTGTTCGCGCTGTCGCTGGCCCTGCAGGGGCCGACGCTTTCGCCCACGCTGCTGCCCGATTTCAGCCGGCTCGACTGGAGCTCGTTTCGCGAGGTGTTCCGCGAGGAGCCAAACCTGACGCGCTGGATCGTCAACTCGTTCGTGGTGGCGCTGGCCGTCACGCTTGGCCAGCTCGTCACCTCGGCGCTGGCTGCGTTTGCGCTCGCGACCATGAGCTTCCCGGCCAAGGTCGTGTTCTTCTTCGTGTTCCTCGGCACCTTGATGATCCCGTGGGAGTCGACGATCATCCCAAATTACCTGGCGATCACGCGGCTGGGCTGGAAGGATAGCTACCAGGGTCTGATTGTGCCATTCCTGGCCAGCGGCTTTGGTATTTTCCTGCTGCGGCAGTATTTCCTGACGATCCCGCGCGATCTGTACGAGGCCGCCGTGCTCGACGGCTGCGGCCCGGCGCGCTACCTCTGGTCGATCTTGCTGCCGCTCTCGCGGCCGGCGCTGGCGACGCTGGCAGTCTACACGTTTCTGAATACCTGGAACCAGTACTACTGGCCGCTGCTGATCGTCGATAGCCCGGAGTGGCGCACGACGCAGATTGGCATCACCGCGTTCAGGTCTTCCGAGGTGACGATCTACAACCTGCAGATGGCCAGCACGATCATTGTGATGCTGCCGACGCTGATCTTGCTGGTGCTGGGCCAACGCCAGCTGGTGCGCGGCCTTACGGCCGGCGCGCTGAAGGGCTAAGGCAAGGCTCAGCCCCGAAGGCGTACTGGCGCGGTTGCTTGCGCCGCTCCGCGCGGGAAAACCACACGCCGCTACAGAAGCGGCAGCGCTCTGCCGAAGACCGAGCACGCCAACTGCGTAAAGCCCTACATTTATTCAGATACATGAGAGGAGAACATGCTGTGAATCGTGTCGGAAATCTTAGGAACACCAGCCTGCTCCTGCTGGCGAGTTTGATGATTGCGCTGCTGCTCGCGTCGTGCGGCGGCGCCACGCCCGCCAC
>CALLYN010000514.1 GCA_937858455.1 uncultured Kouleothrix sp. | reverse complement strand
CGAGCCGCCAGCCGCTGGCGCTGCCGATGGGCGGCGACACCCCGGCGCCCCAGCCGGCCACGCAGCCGGCCGACACGGCGGTGGTGGTTGCCGACGACACCAAGTGGTTCGCTATCCAGAAATCGTTTGGCCCGGTGCACTTCGCCCGTGTTGGGTTTCAGTACAAAAACCAGGCGATCTGGTTTCTGCTCGACGCCTCGCTATCGATCGGCGGGCTGTCGCTCGCGCTTGCGGGCCTGGCGGTCGGCTCGCCGATCGATCACTTCGCGCCGCGCTTCGATCTGCGCGGCCTCGGGCTCGACTACCGCAACGGCGCGATCGAGATCGGCGGCGCGTTTTTGCGCACCACCGTCGCATCCGGCGGCGAAACCTACGACGAGTACGACGGCGCGGCGATCATCAAGCTCAAGCAGCTGGCGCTTGCGGCATACGGCATGTACGCGCCGATCGGCGGAACGCCAACGCTGTTTATCTACGCGCTGCTCGACTACCCGATCGGCGGCCCGTCATTCTTTTTCGTCACCGGGCTGGCGGCCGGCTTTGGCTACAACCGCGCGCTGGCGATCCCGCCGGTCGAGCAGGTCGGCCAGTTCCCGCTAGTGGCGGCGGCGCTGGCCGGCGCCAGCCCCACCGTCGCGGGGGCCGAGCAGACCACCGCCGCGCTGAGCAGCATGCGCCAGTACATACCGCCGGCGGCGGGCGCAGGCTTTCTGGCACTCGGCGTGCGGTTCACGTCGTTCAACATGGTCGACTCGTTCGCGCTGCTGACGGTTGGGTTTGGCGAGCGCTTGGCACTGAACCTGCTGGGCATCTCGACGCTCACCGCGCCAAGGCCCACGGCTGGCGCGGCCACCACGCCGCTGGCCGAGATCCAGATGGCGTTCAGGGCCAGCCTCATCCCCAGCGAAGGTATTCTGGCCGTCAGCGCGCAGCTCGCGGCCGGATCGTACCTGTTTTCACGCGCCTGCCACCTCGCCGGTGGCTTCGCATTCTATAGCTGGTTTTCGGGCGAGCACGCCGGCGATTTTGTGCTGACGGTTGGCGGCTACCACCCGCGCTTCGCGCTGCCTGCACACTACCCGCGCGTGCCCCGCCTGGCGCTGAACTGGCAGGTCGAGCCACAGCTCCAGATCAAGGGCGAGGCGTACTTCGCGCTCACGGCGTCGGCGATCATGGCTGGCGGGCAGCTCGCGCTGACCTGGGAAGACGGCAACCTACGAGCATGGCTCAATGCCAGCGCCGACTTCCTGATCGCCTGGCAGCCATACCACTACGATGCCCGGATCTATGTCGACGTGGGCGTTTCGTATACCTACCAGCTGCTGGGCACGCACCATATCACCGCCGACATTGGCGCCGAGCTGCATGTGCACGGCCCCGAGTTCGGCGGCACGGCGCACGTAAAGCTGTGGATCATCTCGTTCGACATTGCGTTTGGGCACAGCGCGCCAGCCGAAACGCCAACGCTCGAGTGGGAGGGCTTCAAAGCCGCATTTTTGCCGGCCGAGCCGGGCGCCGCGCCCGGCCCACGCATCCCCGACGAGCAGATCCGCTGCTGTAGCATCGGCGTGAAGGCTGGGCTGGTGGCGAAGGCCAGCGCCGACCCGGCCGATCTTGGCGTGATCCACCCGCAGGAGCTTGTGCTGGTGACCGACTCGCTGATCCCGGCGACGCGGGCGCATATTCACAACGACCTTGACCTCGGCAGCCTTGGCTATAGCAAGGTGGGCGAGCAGCGGCGCATGGCCGCATTTCGCGCAGGCGACGACGGCCAGCTGGTTCAGGCTCCCGCCAGCGACGAGCTTGCGCCCGGCAGCGTCGCGATTGGCTCCATGGGCGTGGCGGCGGCAGAGCTGGTTTCAACCCACACGATCGCCATCACCTACACAACCGCCGCAGGCGGAGGCCGCGCCCCCGGCGCCGCCGAAACCGAGTTTGAGTTTACGCCCGTGCTGAAAAACGCCCCGGCCGCGCTGTGGGGCCCGGCGCAGGCGCCCGCGCTCGGCGCGCCCGCCATGGTCGACGACACGCTGGCCGGCTTTGAGATCCGGCCGCAGCAGCGCGCGCACCCCGGCGAAACAATAGCGGTAGCGCGCGAGCTGCTCCAGGCCGCCGAGCACACGGTTCCTGTTCGGCACAATTGGCAGCCAATACCACTATTTGCCGCCGCCACGCGCGACGACACGCGCCGCCGCGACGTGCTGCGCACGAGCCTGCACAACCCCAGGGCGGGCGACGCGCGCCGCAGCTTGGCGGCGTGGCTCGGCTACGCCGACGACCTGGGCGACGACGCGACCCTGGCCGACTGCTTTGTGGTGCCGCCGCAGATCGGCATGTTTAACTGACACAAGTTACGCGGTGTCCTCCCGCGCGGGAGGCTTGGAGGGCGCAAGCCCTCCAAAATCA
>CALLYN010000513.1 GCA_937858455.1 uncultured Kouleothrix sp. | reverse complement strand
ATTTGGTATTACGCAGCTGCGCACTTGTGCGACGGTGCAGCCTAAAGCAGCTTAGGACAAACGCAGTTGGCGTGCTCTGCCGAAGGCAATTTCTCGGCTTCCTGAAGCCGAACAGTGCAACTGCGTAAGCCCTAGAAGCTATAAACCGGCTATTGACAAAGCGCTGCGGTTGGACTAGAATTGTCGACAATCGACTGCCGACTTCTCTCTCCCTACTACGTTCCCTATATTTTCTGGCGAGGTCCCATATGCTTGAAGATGGGCTCGAGCTTCGGCAACCCAGCCGTAGTCGCTTGGTCGACGACGTTTACCGCAGCCTAGAGGAGGCGATCTTATCGGGCAAGATGCGGCCGGGTGACCGTCTGATTGAAATCAAGCTCGCCGACCATCTCAAGGTCAGCCGGACAACCGTGCGCGAGGCGCTACTGATGCTGGAGCGCCAAGGTTATGTTGTAAGCGAACCACGGCGCGGCACCTTCGTTACGCGGCTGTCACGCGAAGATGCACTCGACCTGTGCTACAACCGCGCTTTGCTCGAAAGCTTCGCCGTCGGCATTAGTTACCAGCGTATCGATGGCAGCGTGCTCAAACGCATGTCTGATTGTGTTGAGCAGATCCGCCGCTGCCGCTTGCCAGACGACGTTCCGCGCCTTATTCAGATCGACCTGGCGTTCCACCGCCCGCTGGTCGAGGCCTCGGGCTCGCGGCGGCTGATCGAGCTATGGTCAAGCTTGAACGGGCAGATTGGCGCGCTCGTGTTGCGCGGCTTGGAAGAGCAGCACGCCCAGATCGAAGATGTGGCGGCATTCCACGAGCGCCTGCTCGACGCAATCGCTTCTGGCGACCTCGATATCGCCAAGCGCGGCGTGTTGGATCACTACGTCGGTATTGAAGATCAGCTGGCTGTACGGAACGAGCTTATCCAACAAATCACCGGCACACTGTCGGCATCATATCTCGACGACTTTCAACCCTCTACGAAAGCCACATAAAACGAGGGTGCGGGCGGTAGCCGTAGCTGTATGTGCGCCTACGCTCCGATGAGCAGAAAGAAACCTTCTCATGACATCGAGCAAGCTGAGAGTAGCGGTTCTTGGGGCTGGTGCTTGGGCCGAGCACGCCCATATCCCCGGCTGGTTACGTGACCCGCGCTGCGAGCTGGTGGCGATCTGCGATGTTCGTGCTGAGCTAGCACGCGACTTCGCCCAGAAGTTTGGCGTCGCGGAATCGACCGATGATTGGCAGGCGCTGGTTGGGCGTCCCGATATCGACGTGATCGACGTGGTCACGCCCTCGGCCACGCACTTCGAGCTATCCATGGCCGGGCTCGAGGCCGGCAAGCACGTGCTCTGCGAGAAGCCGGTCGCCTACGATTTCCGCCAGACGCTCCAGGCCGCCGCCCTAGCTAAGCAGAAAGGGCTGAAGACCAAGCTGGGCTTTACCTTCCGCTATAGCCCAGGGGTGCTGTACGCCAAATCGCTCATCGACGAGGGTTTCGTTGGCCAGCCGTTTATCTTCAACGGCTATGAACAAAACTCACAGTGGCTCGATCCACAGAACCCGCTGCGCCAGGTCGATCATGAGGCCGACCAATCGACGATCCAGACGTCGTCGCTGGAAGGCTACGGCGCGCCGGTGATCGACATCGGCCACTGGTGGGTCGGCGCGGATTACACGCGCGTGGTCGGCACCATGCGCAACTTCATCCCCGAGCGCGTTGTGCGCGCGACCGGCAAGATGATGCGGATGAACATCGACGACGGCGATATCTTTATCGGCGAGTATGCCAACGGCGCGATCGGCTCGATCCAGACCAGCTTTGTGACGATCGGCAATTACCCCGGCATCGAGGCGCGGATCTACGGCGAGCGCGGCGCGATTATCTGCCGGCTGGTCGAGGAGTTTGGCGTGGCCGAGACGGTCAAAATCGCAACCCCCGACGACGTCGAGTTCAAGCAGGTTGAGATACCTCAGCAGTTTTACCCGGCCGGCGGTCACCCGCGCGAGTCGTGGCGGAGCCTGTTCTACGCCAATCTGGTCAAGGATTTCATCGACGAGATTCTAGCCGGTGGTGATCGCAATCAGGGCAACTTTGCCGACGGCGCCTGGGTTCAAGAGACGATCAACGCGGTCGAGCGCTCGTTCCACGAGCGACGATGGGTCGATCTGCCGCTGGAACGATGATCAGAGATAGGCTTCAGACTGTTCAAACAGGCCCTGAGAACGAACAATGACACACGCGCCCGCGTTCACAACCTGGCTGGACGACTTCTTCACCTCGTACTACCGGCACCGCCCGGTCAGCGCGACGTTTGTCGGAGTGCACGACTACGACAAGCGCCTGCCTGATTTCTCGCAGCAGGGGCTTGGCGATACTCTGGCGGACGCCGAGGCGCTGCTGGCCCGGCTCCGCGCGCTACCTGCGGAATCACTCTCGGAGGCAGAGGCACTTGACCGCCGGCTGGCCGAAGGGTTTCTGGAGATCCAGCGCTGGGAGCTTGCCGACGGCCGCTACACCTGGCGCAACCCGAGCGCCTTCACCGGCGAGGCTGCGTTTGGCGTGATCAGCCTGCTTCGCCGGCCGTTTGCCCCGATTGGCGAGCGGTTGGAGTCCGCAGTCGCGCGCATAGAGGCGATTCCCGGCCTGCTCGAGCAGGGCCGCGCGACCTTGCGCGACACGCCGGCAAACTGGGCCGAGCGCGGGCTCGACGAGTGCGTGGGGCTACGGAAGTTGCTCGACGACGGGGTTGCGCACCTAGCTCGCGAGCACCGCGAGCACTCGGCTCGGCTCGTGCGCGCGGCCGAGCAAGCGGCGGCGGCGGTGCAGGAGTTTGAGGTGTTTCTTAAGGATATGCCTGGCCACGGCGACCACCACGGCTACGCCGCTGGGCCGGAGGCGCTGGATCTGCTGGTGCGGCGCGGGCACTTTCTGCCCCAGAGCATCGACGAGATCGAGCGCTACGCCGAGGAGCAGCTTGCTAGCAGCACAGCCTACCTGGCTGAGCACGCGCGCGACTTTGGGGCAGAAACCTGGCCAGAGGTGCTGGCCCAACTCGCCGGCATCCATCCGAGTGTCGACAGCTACTACGCTCGCTATGCCGAGCTGTGGCAAGCCTGCCGCACGACGTCAGATGCGCACCAGCTGCTGACCTGGCCCGACTACCCGATTCACTTCGTGCCGCGGCCAGATTGGGCGCGAGCGGCGGCCCCGCACCTGTATTTCCTGTTCTATCACTCGCCCGCGCCGTTCGACCGGCTGCCGGAAATAGAGTATCTGGTGACGCCGATCGAGCCGGGCATGCCTGCGGACGAGCAGGAGCGGCTGCTGCGCGCCAACAACGACAGCGTCATTAAGCTCAACCACGTGGTGCACCACGGCGCGCTCGGCCACCATGTCCAGAACTGGCACGCTTTCCGGGCCGAGTCGCGGATCGGCCGCATGGCCGCAGTGGATTGTGCATCGCGTATCGCCATGCTGTGCGCGGGAACAATGGCCGAGGGCTGGGCTTGCTATGCCACTGAGCTAATCGACGAAGTCGGCTTCCTGACGCCGCTCGAGAGCTTTGCCGAGCGCCACACGCGCCTGCGAATGGCCGCGCGCGCGCTGGTGGATATCCGGATGCATACAGGAAGACTATCGCTCGACCAGGCCGCCGCGTTTTATCGCGAGCGTGTGGGCATGGCGCCGGCTGCTGCGAAGTCCGAGGCGAGCAAGAACAGTATGTTTCCTGGGACAGCCTTGATGTACCTGATGGGTACCGATACGATCCGCCAGCTGCGCGACGAGCTGTCGTCGCGGCCGGGCTTTGAGCTGAAATCCTTCCACGACCAGCTGCTCTCGTACGGCTCGGTGCCGGTGGCACTCGTTGCCGAGCAGATGCGGAATAGTGCTGGAGATACGTGATGCTGAGCGACACGACAATGGCCTACGCCGAGAACCTCACCGGGGCGCTGCTCGGCGTGGATGCGCTGTACCGCCACGAGTCGGGCGACGCGGATGGCCTGGTTGTAGTGAACATGGCCACCGGGGAGCGCTCGGAGCGATTCGGCTCGTATCAAGAGGCAGCGTCGTGCTTCCGCGAGCTAGGGCGGCGAGCCGAGGCGCTGCCCGAGCCCGATCGGCAGCTGTACTATGCGCAGGTGTGCCGCTCAACGCTGGCGTTTCTGCGCTGGCGCGGGGGAGTTCTGCCATTCACCGAGCAGATCAGCGAGTTCCTGCACGTGCCAGCCGCGCCAGCCTCCGACGCCGAGCTGGATGCTCTCCGCGCCGAGATGCGCGGGCTTTTAAGCAGAATGGGCTACAGTGGCGACCTGGGCGCCCAGTGTGCGGCGTGGGAGGCGCGCAACCGGGTGCCGCCCGACGAGGTGCCCGCCGTGCTTGACGAGCTGCTCGACCAGGCCTGGGATCGCACTGCCGAGCGGATCGCACTGCCGGATCCGAAGTCGGACGGGATGCGCGTGCAAACGGTCTCAGGCGTGCCATTCAACGCGCGCTGCGACTACCTGGCCCGCACGGTCGAGCTGAACGTCGACCCAATCTTGACGCGACCGGCGCTCAAGCACCTGGCGGTTCATGAATGCTACCCCGGCCACTATGTGCAGTTCAAGCTGCGCGAGACATGGTATGCCAATGGCGAGGCGCCCGCCGACGGGCTGCTCTCAGTGGTCAATACCGCCAGCTCCTGCACATTCGAGGGCATCGCCGACAACGGGCTGCGCGTGCTGGACTGGATCGAGGGCGACGACGACCGCTTCGCCGCGCTCATGACCCGCTACCGCTCGGGCATCGGCACTGCTGCGGCCTGGCGGCTGCATCAGCTCGGCTGGGCGCCAGAGCAGGTTACCGACTGGCTGCGAAAGAACACGTTAGTAGGTGGCGAGGGGTGGGTTGCGAATCGCATGCGGTTCATCGAAGCGCCGCAGCGCTGCGCCTTGATCTGGTCGTATTGGTGGGGCGAAGCGTCTGTAGGTCCAGCCTGGGAGCGAGTGCCGACCGAGCGGCAGGGCGACTTTCTGCGCTTCCTCTACGGCCGAATGCACTCGCCGCAGAGTGTAGCTCTTTTTTCGTGACGGCTCAGCATAACCCAAAGCGGGTAAAGTGTAAGGCAGAGCTTCGCCTTCGCTGAAACCTTACCTACTCGGAGGCAACGGCGCAGTGTAGAAAGGGGCGCGTATTGGAATTGAGAGTCCGTGAACGCTTTCCTCTCGACCAGCCAGGCTATCAGATTTCCCTAACGGAAGGAGCACAACGGTGGCAAAGAACTTCGACAACGGTGAAGGGAACGAGCGAGTGAGCCGGCGGCGGTTCTTGAAGGTCATGAGTCTGGGGCTTGGCGCAGGTGTACTAGCCGCGTGTGGCGGCGGCGCTCCCACAACGCCGGGCGCAGGTGGTGCCACAGCGGCGCCAGCCGCGAGTGGGGCGGCGACGGCGGCCCCAGCCGCGCCAGCGGCGACGGCAGCCCCGGCCGCGGGCAGTAGCGGCAACTCGCTAACCTACGCCTTGGGCTTCGACCTGGACGACACCTTGGATCCGCAAGTTACCAACTTCGACTCGACGATCCGCGTGACGCTCAACATTTGCGAGCCGCTCGTTTGGGAGCCGGAGCCCGGCAAGTTCGTTCCGGGCCTCGCGGAGTCGTGGGAGATTTCAGACGACGCCAAGACCTATACGTTCAAGCTCAAGCAGGGTGTCAAGTTCCACGATGGAACCCCCTTCAACGCCGAGGCGGTTAAGTTCACGTTTGATCGGGTGATGGACCCGGCCACCAAAGCCGGCCAGTCGCACGACCAGCTTGGGCCGTACGACCACACCGAGATCGTCGACGACCACACCGTCAAAGTCGTGATGAAGCAAGGTTACGCGCCGCTGCTCACTAACCTGAACGGCTACCTTGGAATCGTATCGCCGACAGCTGTGAAGAAGGACCCGGCAGCCTTCGCGCGCGCCCCAATCGGCACCGGGCCGTTCATGTTCAAGGAGTGGGTGCCCAAGGATCATATTACGCTCGTCAAGAACCCCGACTACAACTGGGGCTCGTCATTCTTCAAGCACACCGGCCCGGCCTACCTGGACGAAGTGATCTTCAAGATCATTCCCGAAGGATCGGTTCGCACCGGCGCGCTCAAGAGCGGTGAGGTTCAGTACGCCGACGATATCGACCCGCTGGAGTACGAGGCGCTCAAGAGCGACAAGCAGTTCGTGGCGATCGAGAAGGGCCAGCCTGGCTCGGGCTACGTACTGCTGCTCAACACCACCAGCACCGGGCCGATCAACGACCCGCAGGTGCGCCTGGCGATGGAGTACGCGGTTGATCGCGAGGGTCTGAACAAGTCGGTGTTCCAGGGCTTGAACAAGGTCGCCTTCAGCCCACTCATGCAGCCGACCTTTGGCTACGACGCCTCGACCCAGCAACTCTACCAGTTCGACCCAGAGAAGGCCAAGCAGATCCTCAATGCGGCTGGCTGGGCCGAGGGTAGCGACGGCATTCGCGAGAAGGGCGGCCAGAAGCTGGCGATCAACTTCCCGATCATCTCGCGGCCGAACGACAAGGCCATGGCCGAATCAATCCAGGCCAGCTTGCGCGACGTGGGCATCGACTTCAAGATCACGCCGCTTGAGCGCGCCGCCTACACCGAAGCACGCAAGCAGAACAAGTACGACGCTGGCTTTATGTGGTTCTCGTACGGCGACCCCGACGTCCTGCGAACAATCTTCCACTCGGCCAACGTCGATGCGTTTAACCGCGCGAAGTACCAGGTGCCGGAAGTCGACAAGCTGCTTGAGGACGCCGCCGCCACCACCGACGCTGCCAAGCGCAAGGATCTCTACGCGCAGGTGCAGCAGCGGGTGCTCAAGGATGTGGTAGTGGTACCGTTGGTCGACACCGTCACTCACAATGCCAAGCGCGCCGAGGTGACCGGCGACTACCTAGACTCGCTGGCCTCGTACGTGTGGCTGTACGACGTGCAGATCAAGAAGTGACGCGGTGACCGGATGACAGGGTGACACGATGCCAAGATGACACGATGCGGACGATGGGCTGATCTTGGCATTGTGTCATCTTGGCAGGTAGAAGCCAATGATCAGCTATATCACCCAACGGTTGTTTCAAGCCATTCCGGTGCTCATCGGCATCTCGCTGCTGACGTTCGCGATGCTGCACCTGGTGCCCGGCGACCCGGTCGAGATCTTTGCCGGCGACAAGCCGCTCACGCCTGAGCGTGCCGCTGAGATCCGCCACCAGCTTGGGCTGGATCGGCCGCTATACGTGCAGTACCTCGACTACGCCGGGAACGCACTGCGCGGCAACTTGGGCGTGGGCCTGCGCAGCCAGCGGCCGGTGGTCGACAGCATTCGCGAGGCACTACCAAGCACGCTAGAGCTGACGGCTGTCG
>CALLYN010000512.1 GCA_937858455.1 uncultured Kouleothrix sp. | reverse complement strand
TGTCCTCGGGGATCTCGCGCTCGCGGAAGCGCTTGATCCACTCGGCCTCGGCGGCCGGCGCGTCGGCGGGGGAGTGGAACTGCGCCACCACCTCGCGCGCCAGCCGCATCTTAAACTCCATCGGGTTGGCGCTACCTGCCGCGATCGCCTGGCGGATCTCGGCCACCTCGGCCAGCGGCACATCGGTGAGCACCTCGAAGTACAGCGGCAGCACGTCGTCGCTCATCGACAGCACCTTGCTGTACATCTCAAACGGCGGCATGAGAATGTCGACAGTGTTGTTGAACGTCTTGCCCATCTTGCGGCCGTCGGTGCCAGGGATGAGCGGCACCAGCAGGATGTCCTGCGGCACCATGCTCATCTGATCCATCAGCTCGCGGCCAGCCAAGTTGTTGAACTTCTGGTCGGTGCCGCCGAACTCGACATCGGGCGTCACCATCACCGAATCGTAGCCCTGGAGCATGGGGTACATCAGCTCAAGGATGGTGAGCTTGCCGCCCTCTTCGTAGCGCTTGCGGAACGTCTCGTGCGCCAGCATCTGGGCCAGCGTGAAGCGCCCGGCCAGGTTCAGCGCCTTCTCAAGGTCGAACGTGCCGAACCACTCGCTCTGCCAGCGCACCTCGGTGCGGTCGCGGTCGACCACCTTGAAGAACTGCTGCATGTACGTCTCGGCGTTCTGCCGCACCACATCGGCGGTGAGGCGCGGGCGCGTCTCGTCGCGGCCGCTCGGGTCGCCGATCTGGGCAGTCCAATCGCCGACGATCAGCACGACCTGGTGGCCCAGATCCTGAAACTTGCGCAGCTTGCGCAGGCCAACCGCGTGGCCGATGTGCATATCGGGCTTGGTCGGGTCGAAGCCCTGCTTGAGGCGCAGCGGGCGGCTGCCGGCCAGCTTGCGCCGCAAATCGGCCTCGACAAGCACCTCGGCCACGCCGCGCGTCAGCAGTTCGTCAATGTGATCCATGATGTTGTCCTCTCATTCACACGAGGTACGCGGTGTCCTACCGCGTGGGAGGCTTGAAGGGCGCAAGCCCCCCAAAATCATCTCTTTTTTTGGCCAGTCGCGGCCACGACTGGCCAAAAAGGAGATTTTCGGGGCGGCTTTGCCGCCCGCAAACCCCCACCGCGTCGCTGGCTCACTCTGCCGAGAAACACAAAAGGAGCGCCGGCAGGCACAAAAAAACGTGGACCTGTGTCCACGTCGGTTCACGATCTTGCGCGGGTACGCGTGGAGCGCAGGCCAACTACCCCGTGACGGGGTAATAATACTCCACGGCATAGGTTATCGCGCGCGATACCGGCATTGTTCCCCCCTATAAGCGACGCGATCGTAGCATGGGCCCGGTGGGTTGTCAAGCCCGAGTTCGCGTGAGCGGAGGAAGAGAGGGCCTGGCTTTGCACCGGCCCTGATGCGTAGATCGGTCGCAGGCCGATGCGGCGGCGCTTGCTCCGGCCTATACTGAGCGCAGGTAACCTGCGGCTACCTCGCTTCCGGCATGACAATCAGCAATCGCGCTCTGCCCACCACCTTTTCAGAAGCTGTTTGAAATTGAAGGAGAACGCGATGGATCATCAGCCGATCAGCCGCTTGCTGCTTCAGGCCAACTTCGGGCGCGCGGCGCTGAAGCAGCCGGCGCTGTTTCTGGCGCACCACTACCGGCTTATGGTCGCGCTGCTCACCGGCGGGCTGCTGCTGGCGCACCTCCCGCTGGTCGACGCCACGCCGGTCATTCTGCTGGCGGCGCTGCTGTATGGCGGCTACGCGCTGGCGCGGCTACGGATGCCGGCGCGCTACGAGGCGCAGTTCTACCGCCCACGGCACCAGCTCTGGCGCGCGCAGCTTGGCATTCTGGCGGTGACGGCGCTGCTGTTCTGGCTCGAGGCGCGCGGCCAAACTACCACGTTGTGGATCCTGTACCTGCCCGCGCTGCTGCTCGTCAGCCGCTACTGCTCGCAGCGCGCCTATGTGCTGGTGGCGGCCGAGGTCGCGCTGCTGGCGGCGCTGGCGCGCCTGTTCGAGCTGGCGGGCGCCCCGCCGGATGCCTGGCGGGTGCTTGGCGAGGGCGCGGTACGGGTGTTTGCGGTGCTGCTGCCCAGCTTCCTGGTGCACTACCTCGCGCGCGTCGATATTACCACCAAGAAGGGCGCCGCCGCGCGCGACCAGGTGGTGCAGCAGCTGCTCGAGCAGACGCTGCTGGCGCACGACCGCGCCGCGCTGGGCCAGGCGATCAGCGCGGCGTGCGCGAATGCGGTGGGCGCGCGCGGCCAGGCGATCTACTTCTTCGAGCACGATCAGGCGCAGCTGCTGCGCCCCGACGGCACCAGCGCCGCGCCGCACGAGGCCGCGCTGGCGCTACAGGCCACGC
>CALLYN010000511.1 GCA_937858455.1 uncultured Kouleothrix sp. | reverse complement strand
GGGCGGCGAACTGGGCCAGCGACTGCTCGTTGGTGGCGCGCCGCGCGCGCAGCCGGTTGCACTCAACCGCCACCGCGCGCGCGCGGCGGATCAGCTCGGCGGTGCGCTGGCGCATGTGCGGCAGGTGCTGGATGGCCTCGATCTCGGCTTCCAGGCCGATCGCCAGCGCCACCTTGGCCTCAATCTGCCCCGACAGCTCGGCCTGCTCGTCGAGCAGCCGCTGGCGCTGGGCGATCAGCGCGTCGAGCGCGCGCCCCGGCGGCGGCACTTTGTCGAGGCCACACCAGCCCACCGGGTTGTACCACAGGCTGTTCACCGTGCCGTCGCGGTTGAACTTGGGGCGCGCGGGCGCGTCTTCGCCTTCGAGCGGGTCGCCGGTGTGCAGGCCCCACAGCCCGCGAAAGCCATCGACCCAGGCCGGCGCCAGGTGGCCGGGCGCGGATTGCAGCAGGTGCATCTGCCACTGCAGCGGCTGGCCCGCGCCAATGCGCGCGCCGTCGCCGCGCGCGTAGTCGACGAACGGGATGCGCACCGCGCCGGCCTCGCGCCACTCGATCGGGTCGCCGCCCTGGCGCAGCCGCTCGCGCCAGAAAATGCGCACGCGCCGCCAGATCCGGAGGATCGGCGCGCTGAACGGCACCTCGGCGGTGGGCAGGTACTCGCCGGGGAAGAAGTAGTTGGCGTGCGCCCCGGCGGCCACGTACACCACCGGATGTTCGCCGATCTTGGTGATGTCGGGGTCGTCCCAGCGCCGGCGCATGTCGTCGCCCTGGAACTCGTGCGATGAGTAGGCCAGCCAGCAGGGCCGGGCGTTGCCGTCGGCGTCCTCCACCAAGTACACCATCACCGGCTCCCAGTCGCCCTCGTGGTCGTTCACGCCATTGAACGACGAGCGCCAGTCGTTGAAGGCGTAGAAGAACCAGTACTGCAGCACGGTGTAGCCATGCTCGCGCACCACCCGGCCGTAGTAGCACGGCTGATCGCCGGCCGACTGCAGGGCCTGGTAGCGCAGCGCGGCGGCGGCGGCCGAGCCGCCCGGCACCCGGCCGCGCAGCAGCAGCGACACCGAGAACACCAGGTCGCCAAGCCGCGAGAGGATGCCGACGCGCGCCAGCCGGCCGCGCCCCGGCCGGAACTCGCGCAGCGTGGATGCCTGGTAGAACTGCTGGATCTCGCGGCGCGGCAGCGGGTCGACGAAGTGCAGGTAGTAGATCGCCCCCGGCACGTCGGGCCAGGGCTGCGTAAGCCGCTCGGCGGTGAGCTTGCCGCGCGGCACAAGCACGCGCGCCGGCTCATTCGGCCGCTTGACGCACAGCGCGCAGCTCTCGATATAGCGGCTGGCGTCCATTGGCAAGAACTGCTCGCCTTTGGTAAAGAACGCCACCGGCTCAAAGCGCCGCAGCAGGCCGATCTCGTGTTCGCTGATCTGCTCCATACGCTGTTGTCGGCTCGAAAGCGGCACTCATATTAGCTGCGCGGGCCAGGGCGGCGCCTAGCCGCGGCGGCGCAGCAGCGAACGATGCTCGCGCGCATCGGCGGGCTCTTCCCAGGTATCGTGCAGGCGCGTGTTATCGTTGGGGTCTTCGATCAGGCCGAGCGTCTGCTTCACCTCGCGCAGGTTCAGCAGAAAGCATAGCATAGCCGAGATCAGCATAGCCCAGTACATTGGGTCGTGGCGCCAGTAGTCGATCAGCAGGATCAGCAGGTGCACGCCCAGCCCGATGATCGCCATCAGCCAGGCCCAGCCGCGCAGCTGCAGCAGGCCGATCCCACTGGTGAGCATGATCAGGCCGATCAGCACCTGCCCGCCCAGCAGCACGACATCGAGCCGGCTGATCTGGTCGAGCACGCTCAGCGCCTGGGCCTGGCTGAGCTGCAGTGCCTCGGGCCACAGCGCCAGCAGCGTCACCAGGCCGGCGGTGAGCATCAGCGCCAGGCCGTAGAGCACCAGCAGAACGCCGACCAGGGTTATGCTGCGGGGTCGTCGCATATGTTCTGGGCTTGCAGCTTACAAGGCGGCAGGTGAGCCCTACCACGAGCTTGCCAGCCGGCTCTACGGCTTCTCGACCACAATGAAGTAGCTGCCCGACTTCAGCCGGCCGAACAGCCACAGATCCAGCTCCATCACTAGCGTGACGGCCAGCAGCGCGTAGTAGGCCGGGCCACGGCGCTCGAGCCGGCCGCGCATGCGCTGGCGCGCGCGGATCTCGCGGTCAGTCCCGTCGCCAGACGAAAGACCAAGGATAGAGGACGAAGCAGCTGTCGGCACAAGATCTTTGGTCGTTGGTCGTTGGTCGTTGGTCTTCCGTCCTAACACCGCCTCGCCCAGCTTCATCAGCACGTGCTCGACAAAGCTGGTGAACACACTGTTCCAGAACACGATCTTCACCGGGCGCAGGCCGGCCACGCGCATGGCGTCGAGCACATCGTCCCAGGTGCGCAGCGCCTTGATGTGGTCGGACTTGCGGCGGGCCTGGCGCTGGAAATCGTACACGCCGGCGCGCACGAACAGCTGCCCGAGCTTGCGGCTTGCGTCGGTGAGCAGCTGCAGCGACGACGGGTCGCTGGTGTTTGAGAACACGAACAGCCGCCCGCCGGGCCGCAGCACGCGCGCCGTCTCGGCCAGGTAGGCGTCGATGACGTCGCGCGGGAAGTGCTCGAGCACGTCGATCGAGAAGGCCTTGTCGATCGTGTTCGCGGCAAACGGCAGCCGGCGCGAGTCGGCCTTGGCCAGCGCAACCTGCTCCACCGCCGCGTCGGCAAACATGGTCGCCGGGTCGGAGCCGATCATCAGGCGCACCTTGCCGGCATTCCAGACGGCGTGCTTGGCGGTGCCGCAGCCGTTGTCGAGCGCCACGTCGGTGGCCCGAAAGTCGAGCAGGCGCGCCAGCGCGCGGTCGCGCACGCCGGCGGCCAGCAGCGGCGGCGCCAGCTCGCGGTAGTCGAGCTCTTCGGCCAGCTGCTCTTCCTCGGAGACATACTTCGAGACATAGCCGAACTCAACCGCGCGCGGCATCAGGTCGATATAGCCGCCGTGGTTCGGGTAGTCGTTGTTGCAGGATGCGCAGTGCACTCCCGCGTCGCGCACCAGCAGGTCGCGCGAGCCGCAGGTGGGGCATTGCAGCAGCCGGTAGAGATCGGTCGGCACCATACCAAACACCACCCATAGTATTGCTGAATACGGCTGGCATTCTACCATAGGTTGGTTGCTGCTATTAGAAGCTGTCTGAAAAGGGTGGTTTGGAGGGACTTCGCCCCGCCAAATATCACTTTTTCTGGTGGGTGGCGGCCACATTCGTGGCCGCCACCCACCAGAAGGGAAGTACGAGGGGCATAGCCTCTCGCGCACCCCTTTGGCGCGGGCGCGGCTAGTCGTCTTTGAGGTCTGCGGGGTACAGGAAGTAGTTCGCGGCCGAGGCGGCCTGGCCGCCTTCGTGGACGGCAGTGCTGACCTGGTGGGCAAACAAGCGCGTGACATCGCCGGCCGCGAACACGCCGGGCACGTTGGTCTGCTGCTCGACATCGGTTTCGATATAGCCGCGATGGCTGAGCCGCACGCCCAGCGCGGCGGCCAGCTGCGTCTGCGGCGTGGCGCCGTGCTGGCAGAACAGCTGGTCAAGCGCGATCCGCCGCCCGCCGCGCGTCCGCAGCGCCTCGAACTGGCCGTCGCTGCCGATCGCCGTGGCGATCTTGTCGCACACAAGCTCGATGCCGGCGCGCGCCAGGCGCTCGCGGAACTTCGGGCTCAGCGCGCACTCGGCGCTGTCGGTCAGCAGCGTCACGCGCCCGGCGAAGCGCCCGAGCTGCAGCGCCTCGGCTGCGGCGGCGTCGGTGTTGCCCGTCACAACCACGCGCGCACCCTTGCAGCCGTAGCCGTCGCAGGTAATGCACCAGAACATGCTGCGGCCGACGTAGGCGTCCCAGCCGTCGAAGTGCGGGTAGTGATCGACCACGCCGGTCGCCAGGATCAGCGCGCGCGCCTGCCAGGCGCCATTCTGGGCTGTGGCCACGAACAGGCCGCCGGGCGCGCGCCGGATGGATTCGACCTTGTGCTCGCGCACGTGCACCTGCGCGTACTCGGCCAGCTGGCGGCGCCCCAGCGCGCGCAGCTCGCGCGCGGCAACCCCACCGGGGAAGCCAAGGTAGTTATAGTTCACCTGGTGCCACGTCGAGCGGCCCTGCCCCGCGTCGAACAGCAGCACCTGCCGATCGTAGCGCGCCAGGTACAGCGCCGCCGAAAGGCCGGCCGGCCCGCCGCCCACCACAATCACGTCGAACAGCTCGTCGTTCATCCAGCACCCGCGCGTAAGAGGCCGTCTGAAAAGGGAGCGCGAGGGATGTAGCCCCTGGTACTGCGCCTTTTCAGCCAGGCCGAAGCCAATTGCCGCACGGGCTGTACAGCAAGAGGCGTGCGCGCGTGGGCCGAAGGCTACCCAGCATCTTCGGCCGTATCGGCAACCGGCGCCTGCCAGGCGTGCAGCTGGGCCTTGATCTGCCGGATATGCTCGCGCGCGTCGTCGATGTCGGCCGCCAGGTGCGGCGGGCGGTCGCGCTCGGCGAACTGGGCCGCCTGGCGCAGCTGAACTGCCAGCCGCCGCCGGAAGGCGTCGAGCAGGCGCAGCTGCTGGGCGACATCCTCGGGGTTGGCGATCTCCTGGTCGTCGGGCAGGTCGGCGACGACTTCGCCCCAGCCGCGCAGCAGCGCCTTGATCCGGCCGATCTCGCCGCGCGCCTGCACCAGCGTCAGCGCGGCCTCGGCCGGCAGCTGCGCCGCGTCGCCG
>CALLYN010000510.1 GCA_937858455.1 uncultured Kouleothrix sp. | reverse complement strand
CGGCGCGCGGCGCTACCCCGAGCGCCGGGGCGCGCTCGGCGCGGGTGGCCGCACCAGCGCGCTCGAGCCAGACCTCGAGCTGCGCGATGTCGGGCTGGTGGCTTGCGGGTATGCGCTGGCGATCGAGCAGGCGCACTGCGTCGGTGGTGGTATCGTGCACTGCCGGTACGAACCAGGTGTCGTCGGGCAGCGTGAAGCCGCGTTCCGGCAGCCCCGCGCGCACGGCGGGGTCGTTCAGCAGCGCGGCGGCTACGCGCGCATTCAGCTGGCCGCCATGGCCGCCGCACGCGCCACAATCGAGCCCGGCGGCGTGCGGGTTGTTTTCGCTCTGGCCGGCGTGCCCGCATAGCAGCACCAGCCGCGCGTACGGGCCGCGCATCCCCATGTTTTTCAGCATGCCGGCTGCCAGATCGAGCCGCTGGCCCAGCGCGATGCCGCCGCGCGCGCCCGGCTCGAGCGCGATCGGCAGCTGGCCCTCGTCGACGCGGCGCGCGCGCAGCAGCCGCAGGGCATCCCCCGCCAGCGCGAGCCCATAGGCCGCGCCCAGCGTCTCGACCACTGAGAACGCGGCTGGGGTGGCCAGCAGGTGTTTCAGCAGCGTTGGGCCGGCGCTGTTGGCTGCTGGCGCTTCGAGGCGTACCGCAGGCGACAGGAGCACCGGGCAGCGCGCACTGCTGCTGCCACCGCTCGCCCAGTCGATGCTCACGCCAAAGAAGCCGGCGAAGCCGCGCGTCTCGACTGTAGGCGCCTGGGCTTCGAGGTGCCGCCGCAGTGGCTCCGAGCGCACGTCGATGCAGAAGATCGCCTGGGCGGCCGGCCGCTCGCCGTGCGCTTCCGGCGCCGGTGGGTTCAGCGCGCCAAGCAGCCGGCGAGCGTAGCCCTGCTCGAGTGCATCTTGAAACACCTCGAGCGTGGCTTCGTCTTCGAGCGCCGGCGGCGCGGCGCTCGGGCGTAGGCCGCCGCGCCGCGGGGCCAGCTCGGCCACTGCCGCGTCGGCGCAGGCGCGGATTGCCAGCAGATCGAGCACCGCGCCCGGCTGGTCTTCGTGCTGCCACGCTTCGCGGCGCAGGTACGCGGCCCAGCCGTAGACGCCGGCCAGCAGCCGGTACAGGTACTCGGTGCGCTGCGAGCCAGGCACCTTTCGCCGCGCGAGTACCTCTGCGAGCGCATCGAGCGGCTGGCTGGGCAGCTCGCGCGCCCACGACCGCCAGCCTTCCAGCCCCGCGATCTCGAGCGAGCGGTCGATTGGCGCGGCGGCGCGCCACGTCGCAAACAGGCCGCCGTCGCAGGTGGCCGGCTGGGCTGCGTGCGCGGCGCACCACAGCGCCGTGTGGCGTGCCAGGGTGTCGCTCCACTCGCCGCCGTAGCGCCGGTCGTGCTGCTCGGCGAATGTCTCGACGGCGGCGGCTTCGCGCATCGGCATGGGCTGCGCGCCCGCGAGGATCGCCTGGAGCGCGGTTGGATCGTGGCCGGCGCGCACCGCTGCCGCCGCAATGTCGGCGGCGCCAAACGCGCCGTCGCGCCAGCGCGCCCGGTAGAACTCAATGCCCGGCAGCACCTGGCCGCCCAAGCCGTCGCGCACGATGCGCGCCGCCTCGGCCAGCGGGCGCCCGGCGAAGCCCAGAAAAGGGTTGACGGCGACATACTCGCCCAGCGGCCAGAGCGGCGGGATGCGCCGGCACACCGCGACGACGTCATTCCACAGATCAGCGGCTGGGTCGTGGCGCATACCCGCGACCGGCCGGGTGGTTGTTTCGGCAAGCTCAAGCATTGGGAAGCCTCCTGCGCGCGCTGTCGTTCCACAATCGATCCACCACTTGATTCGCGATCTGGCCAAGGTAGAAGCCGTGGGTGGCGTGCACCACCAGCGCGCGGCCGGCGGGGCTACGGCCGGCGGCTGGCCACAATGCGCGGGCAATAGTCAGCCCGGCGCACGCAAGCACGGCCAGCAGCGCGGCGGCCCAAGCCACTGGCCCGCGCGGCGTGGCGAAGGCGCCAAACACTGGCGCGTAAAAGGCTGCTGCGGCGCGGTAAAGCCCAAGCGCCAGCAGCGCAGCCCCGGCGCTAGCGGCGATCGCGAGCGCGATGCGGTAGCGTACTACCGCCAAAGGCTGGGCGAGCAGCGCCGCCCACAGCTGGCCGATTGACAGCGCGACAATCGCGCTGAGCGCCAGCTCGCCCGGCGAGTGCGCCGGGTTGAAACCGGTGATCTGGGCTGCGAGCGCCAGCGCCGGCAGCGCCGCCAGCGTGCCTGCCAGGCTCAGCACAAGCATGCGCTGCGGCGTGGCGGCTGGCGCGGGCCGGGCCTGCGGCAGCCCGCCGGTGCGCAGGAACGCCCAGGCTTTGTAGCAGCCGTGCCCGACAATATGTAGCACCGCCGCGGGAAACGCCGCCAGCCCGCACTGCACGAACATGAAACCCATCTGGCTCACCGTAGACCACGCCAGCGTACGTTTTACGTCGGGCTGCGCCCACATCACCAGCATGCCCAGCGCAGCGGTGACGGCGCCAACCAGCACGAGCGCGAGCAGCACGCCAGGGGTCTGCGCGAGCAGGGGCGCGAAGCGCAGCAGCAGCACGCCGCCGGCGTTGATGATCCCGGCGTGCATCAGCGCCGACACCGGCGTAGGCGCCTCCATGGTCTCGGGCAGCCAGCTGTGGAATGGAAACTGGGCCGATTTGGCCAGCGCCGCCAGCGCAATGAGCAGCGCCACGCTGGTGCTCGCGCCTGGCTCGGCCGCGGCCCGCCCGAGCGCGGTGGGGATGTCGAGCGTGCCCCAGGCCAGCCAGATCAGCGCGGCGGCGGCCAGCAGCGCGACGTCGCCGATCCGGCTGATCAGAAACTTTTTGCGCGCCGTCCGCCGCGCCTCGGCCCGCTCGCGGTAGAACGTCAGCAGCTGGTGTAGCCCCAGGCTCGTCAGCGACCACGCCGCGAAGAGCAGGGCCATGTGCGTTGCGATCATGAGCACGAATGCGGCGGCGGTGGTGAACGCGAGCCAGTGCAGAAAGCGGCGCTGCCCCGGCTCGCCTGCGAGGTAGCGCAGCGCGAAGCGGTAGGTCACGGCGCCAATGCCCGCCACCAGCAGCAGCAGCGTCGCGTTCAGCCGGTCGATTGTGGTGCCTGCTAAGCGGATAGGCTGCGGTGCAAGCGCCTGGCTCAGCAGCAGCAGCGCTGCCAGGCCGGCTAGCCCGGCCAGCAGCGCCAGCAGGCCACGCTCGGCCCAGCCAGCTTGTTCGTGATCCATCGTCGTATTCCTCCGCTTGTCGCCAGCCGGCGATGCTTGAAGTTCGGATATACGACTATTATATCACGAATTGTAATTCGTATTTCAGGACACACGCGGCGGGGTTTGGGGCAGCGGCGAAATCAGCTGGGGAAGTGGCGGGCGCCTGGCTACTGCTCGGCCTCGGGCGTGCCGAGCAGGCCAAGCAGCTCGTGGACGGCGTGGCCTTGCTGGGCGGGGTGGCGCATCGGCCGGTCGCGGTGAACGGCGTAGCTATTGGTGCGGCCGTCGCGCGTGCGCGAGATATACCCGGCCTCTTCGAGGTCGTCGAGGATGCGCTGCACGGCGCGCTCGGTGATGCCGACAGTTCCGGCGATCTCGCGTGCGGTGATGCGCTGGTTACGCGCAATGCACAGCAGCACCTGGGCGTGATTGGTGAGGAATGTCCACGTCGACATAGTGTGCCCCGCAGCGTAACGAATCCGGCTCTCAGTATAGCACATGGGCTGTGGGGCTTTGCTCGCCGGGTGGTAGGCGCATATGCCGATGTGGCAGGCCCGCAGCCGGGCCTGCCACATCGCCACGAAGCTCGCGCAGCAGGGCCACGCCTACGGGTAGATGCCGCGCGTCGTGGTGGCCTCGGCCACGCGCTGCACCGCCAGCAGGTAGGCGGCGGTGCGCATATGCACCTTGCGATGAAGCGCGATCGCGCGCACCTGCTCGAAGCTGGCCACCATGATCCGCTCAAGCTTGGCGTTGACCTCGCTCTCGCTCCAGAAGAAATCCTGCAGATCCTGCACCCACTCGAAATAGCTCACGGTGACGCCGCCGGCGTTGGCTAGGATGTCGGGCAGCACCAGCACGCCGCGGTCGTACAGGATCGCGTCGGCCTCGGGCGTGGTCGGGCCATTGGCGGCCTCGGCCACGATGCGCGCCTTGACGCGCGCGGCATTCGCGCCGGTGATCTGGTTTTCGAGCGCGGCCGGCACTAGGATGTCGCAGGGTAGCTCGAGCAGCTCGGCATTGCTGACGCGATCGGCCTCGGGGAAGCCGACGACTGTGCCATTTGCGTCTTTGTAGCGCCGCACCGCCTGTGGGTCGAGGCCGCCCTTGTGGTAGATGCCGCCCTGGCTGTCGCTGACGCCGACAATCGTGGCGCCCTGCTCGTGCAGCAGCCGCGCCGCGATCGCGCCGGCGTTGCCGTAGCCCTGCACCACCACTCGCGCGGCGTCGAGCTTCAGCCCAAGCTGCGCCGCAGCCTCGCGCACGACGATTGCCGTGCCGCGTGCGGTGGCCTCGTTGCGCCCGAGCGAGCCGCCAATGTTGATCGGCTTGCCAGTGACCACCGCCGGCACGGTGTAGCCCTTGTGCATCGAGAAGGTATCCATGATCCAGGCCATCACCTGTGGCGTGGTGTTCACGTCGGGCGCGGGGATGTCGCGCTCGGGGCCAAGCAGGATCGAGATCTCGCTGGTGTAGCGCCGGGTCAGCCGCTCAAGCTCGGCCATCGACATGGCCTTGGGGTCGCAGACGACGCCGCCCTTTGCGCCGCCGTACGGGATGTTGACAACCGCGCACTTCCAGGTCATCCACATCGCCAGCGCGCGCACCTCGTCGATGTTGGTGTCGGGATGGTAGCGAATGCCGCCCTTGGTCGGGCCGCGCGACGAGTTGTGGTGTACGCGGTAGCCGCTGAACACCCGGATGCTGCCGTCGTCGAGCTTCACCGGAAAGTTCACCGTCAGCTCGCGCTGCGGCACGCGCAAGGTTTGGCGGATGCCGGGGCTGAGGTCGAGCTCATCGGCCGCGATGTCGAACTGGTGTTGGGCGATTGTCCACGGGTTTTCCATAGTTGCCTCCTCAATGAAGCATGATGAAGCGGCTTCGCTTCGCGAGCGCGCGGCGGCCCACAGTGGCGCGCCGGCTGATCTTGTGCGCCACTATCATATGCCTGGAAAACGGCCGTGGTGGAAAAGGATCGAAACTACAGGTTAACGATCGCCTCTTGTCGCCGGCGTCGCGCCGGATCAGAAGCGCGCGCGGCGCCGGCCGTATGGCCGGTAGTGGTCGTGGTCGCCGTAGTCGCGGGTGATGCGGAAGCCCAGCTGGCGCAGGTAGTGCTTGCCGCCGGTCACCGTCCAGTCGGCGATCGAGTGCGCCGCGCTGCCGGTGATGAAGCCGAGGAGGAACGCCCAGGTGGCGCGCGGGTAGCGCACCACCGTGCCCAGCACCACGTCGCCCACGCGCGAGGCCAGGTCGGGCACGGCGATGCCTGCGTGCCCAAGCAGCCAGGCGCCGCCGATCAGCAAGCCGATCAGCACCCAGTAGAAGTACAGCAGGCGCAGCAGCGGCGGGATCACCAGGCCGTGGCTGAGCCAGCGGCTGCGGTGCGGCACCGCCCACATGTACGGCCGCCAGATCCAGTAGAACACGCCCCAGCGGTTGTCGATCGCGCTGTCGAGGTCGAGGTCGGGCGAGAACATGATCCCCGAGAGCAGGTGCGCCCCGACGAACAGCGCCGTCAGGCGCAGCGCCGAGTCGGCGCTTTCGCCAAGCGCCAGGTTGGTGGTGTAGGCGAGTGGCGCCAGCGCCACGCCGGTGGCGACGGTGATGGCATCGTGGGTGTGCGCGCCGGGCATCGATATGTGCTCCTGTGGGCTAGGCGGTACTCTCGCCAAGCATAGCACAAACATGCTGGTTGGGCAAGCGCGCTTCGCCGCCCCGCGCCCAATGCGCTTGTCTGTGCTACAATGGCCGCTGTCGCAGTGTACCGAGGTGCGCCTATGTCCGCTTTCCCCACCGAACTGGCCGAGCTGCTGGCCCAGCCCGAGGGCGCGCGTCTGGCGTTTGTGCGCCGCGCGTTTCGCACCGACGAGCTGGCCGAGACGTTGGCGGCGCTGGCGAATGCCCAGGGCGGCGTGGCGCTGGTGGGCGTTGGCGCGCGCGGCAAGAAGCTCGAGGGCCTGGCCGACCCCGA
>CALLYN010000509.1 GCA_937858455.1 uncultured Kouleothrix sp. | reverse complement strand
CTTGCCATTGCATGAGTTTTTCGGTATGATACGTGCATCGCGATTACAACAAGGGAATCGTCATGCACGAGTTACTTGCGCGCGCGGCGCTGGCCGACGACGAAGCGTTTGTAGGCCAGCCCGAACCGATTTCGCTCGACCGCGCCCGGCTGCTCGATGCGCTGCGTGCCGTCGCCAGCCTCGCGGCCCTGCCCGAGATCCGGCGCGGCGTGGCCGAGCTGAAACGCCAGATCGCCGATGGCGACGCGTACCTGCACGCCGGCGCTGGCGCCGACAGCGTATGCTTCGCGCCCGAGTTCTTGGCTGGCGAGCTCGACCAGATTCGCGCGGCCTACACCGCCGAGCGCGCACGCTACTATGTTGGCCGGCTGATCAAGAGCATCAGCGAGGTGCGCACCGGCGCGATCAACGACATCAACCTCAATCGCTGGAAAGAGTACGAAGATATCTACACCGATAGCCTGTGGCTGGTGAACCGCCGCGATGGATCGGGCGCTCACAACGCCGGCTACTGGGGCAATTTCATCCCGCAGATTCCCCACCAGATGATGCGGCGCTACACTCGCCCCGGCGACTGGGTGATCGACCCGTTCGCCGGCTCGGGCACCACGCTGATCGAGGCGCGCCGGCTCGGCCGCAATTGCCTGGGCGTCGAGCTGCAGCCCGCCGTGGCCGAGCGCGCCCGCGCCCTGCTCGACACCGAGCCGAACGAGCACCAGGTGGTCGGCGCGGTTGCTACTGGCGATAGCCTCGCAACCGATTACCGCGCGCTGCTGCGCCAGCAGGGCCGGGAATCGGCTCAGCTGGTGATCCTCCACCCCCCCTACTACGATATCATCAGGTTCAGCGACGACCCGCGCGACCTATCCAATGCCGACTCTGTCGAGGCGTTTCAGGCCATGCTCGGCGCGCTGGTCGATCGGGTTGGCGCGGTGCTCGACTCTGGCCGCTATCTGGCGCTGGTGATCGGCGACAAATACGCTCGCTGTGAGTGGATCCCGCTGGGATTCCAGGCCATGAATGAGGTGCTCAAGCGCGATTTCTCGCTTAAGAGCATTATCGTGAAGAACTTCGAGCAGACGGCTGGCAAGCGCAGCCAGCGCGAGCTGTGGAAGTATCGCGCGCTGGTTGGCGGCTTCTACATCTTCAAGCACGAGTACATTTTTGTGTTCCGAAAGCGCTAATGCCGTGCCTCACTCGGTCTCTGTCGCCTTTCAGACGAACCACCCGATCGGCGCGTATGGCCCAATGGCCGCCGCAGCCGAGCGCTACGGCTTCGACGGCGTGAGCGTCTACAACGACATGCTCTACCAGCCGGCGTGGCTGCCGCTGCTGGAGATCGCGCGCGCCACCCGGCGGGTGCGGCTCGGGCCGGCTGCGGTGAACCCGTTCACCTGCCACCCGATCAATATCGCCGGCAATATCGCGCTGCTCGACGAGGCCTCGGCTGGCCGGGCCTACTTGGGGCTGGCGCGCGGCGCCTGGCTCGGCTTTGTCGGCCTCGCGCCCGAGCGGCCGGTGGCGGCGCTGCGCGAGGCTTTCGCGTGTGTGCGCCACCTGCTGGCCCGCTCGAAAGAGCCGTTTCACGGCGAGGTGTTCCAGCTGGCTGGCGGCGACGCGCTGCGCTGGGATGTGCCGCGCGCCGACATTCCGCTGTTGCTGGGCAGCTGGGGTGGCGCGGCCATTCGAGCCTGCGCGGGCATGGTTTCCGAGGTGAAGATAGGCGGCACCGCCAACCCGGCGCTGATCGCGCATATGCTCCCGGCGATCGCCGACGCGGCGCTCGCGGCCGGGCGCCCGGCGCATGCGATCAGCCTGTGCGCGGGGGCGGTCACTGTGGTCGATCGCGATGGCGCTGCGGCGCGCGCGCAGGCACGCCGCGAGGTAGCGCTGTACCTGCCGGTGGTCGCGCCGCTCGACCCGACGCTGGCTCTCGATCCCGAGCTGCTGGCGCGGGTCGCCCACGCGGCCGCCGAGTACGACTTCGAGCGCGCTGCGCGCGATATCTCCGACGCTCTGCTGGCGCGGATGGCGTTTGCTGGCACGCCCGCGCAGGTGGCCGAGCAGGCGCTGGCGCTGTTCCAGGCCGGCTGCGGACGCGTGGAGTTTGGCACGCCACACGGGCTCAGCGCCGAGGCGGGGCTGCGCCTGCTGGGTGAGGAAGTGCTGCCGATGCTGCGGGCCGCGCTAGGAGGCTAGCCGTAGCCGGGGCTGGAGAGCACACGTGAGACGCGACGACGAGTTTGAGCTATACGATCTTCAGGTGGTGGTCGAGGCGATCGAAGGCCACTGCACCTGCGCAATGAGCGTGGGCGATAGCTTCTTCGTGCGCGGCGGCAAGCTTTCGCTGCCGGAAGGCCGTGAATTCTGCCTCTACGCGCTGCAGGCCGCCATCCCGCTGCTGCCCGCCAAGCAGCGCCGCAACCACCCCGCCGACTGGATGGAGACCGACGCGCGCGTGACCTGCCCCGACCCGGCCTGCCGCCTGATCATGCGCGTTGACCGTGTAGGCAGCCGCACCCTGCGCCACGACGACGTCAGCCCGATCGCCTGGGAAGGTGGCTCGTAGGCTTGTAGAAACGTACAGGGGTGTGGCTCGAAGAGCCACACCCCTGTACTTATGGAGCGGGAGACGGGAT
>CALLYN010000508.1 GCA_937858455.1 uncultured Kouleothrix sp. | reverse complement strand
CGGCCAGCGCATGGGGGGTGGCGCCGCGGCTGGCGCGCGCCAGCGTAGCCTCAAGCGCATCGCTGGGCTCGACGGCCACCAGGTGGTAGGTGCGCAGGCGGCCACTGACGCGCGCCTCGGCGTAGCGCAGCCGCCCGCCGGCCCGGTAGATGCTCGAGTTCGGCAGGTAGCGCCACGTGCCGCGCAGCGCCGGGTCGTGCGCGAGCGCGTCGGCCAGCGCGAACAGGTAATCCATGTCCAGGCGGGTGTGGCGCCGGCCGGCGCCGCGCGGCGCAATCGCCAGGCGCGTAGCCTCGCCGGTGCGCCCGACGCCCCAGCCGGCGAACAGGCCAAACGGCGTGGCGCGGCCCGACATACGCGCGAAGTAGCGCACCAGCGCGCGCTCGGCCTTCTGCCCGCGCTCGCTCTCGGGCGCGGCCAGCCAGTGATCCAGGCTGCCCTCCAGGTCGGGCGAGGCGACGAACAGCGCGTCGCGCACCTCGGGGCGGGCGGCCCAGCCGCGCAGAAACGCGCGCCGATCGGCGGCGGCGCCCCAGGCCAGAAACTCGTCGAACGGCAGCAGCGGCGTGCGGATCACAAAGAAGCCGGCCGGCCGCAGCTCGGCGGGCGGGGTTGCCGGTTGGTTTGGCGCTGGCGCGTGGCTCATAGGTTTGCTTTCGCTTCAATCTTGGCCGGTCGCGGCTACAATCGTACTCGTCTACACTTCTGCGTGCGGTTTTCCCTTGTGGAGCGCGGAAAAACCGCACGCAATACCCCCAGCGGAGCGGGGCTCCGCAGCTGCCCCGCCCTAGCCAATGCACACGCAGGTCGCGTTGCAGGTGATCGTTTGGAAGTTGCAGCCGGCGCAGGTGCACGAGTTCGTGCCAGGGCAGGCCGGGTAGAGCGACTGCTCCTTGCAGTGGCCGCCGCCGGTTTTCAGCGCGCCGCCGGCAGCGCCCTCGAGCTGCTCGTCGTTCAGCTCCTGCACGGTCTCTTTGTTCAGTGCCAGCTTCTTGCCCTTCTTGGCTTTTTTGTCCTCGCCCATGCTGATCGCTCTCCTTTCAGAGCTAGCGGCTTACGCAGCTGGGGCGCTCAGCCTTACTGCGTAAGCCCGCTGAGTGTCGGCGGCCCGCAGGGGCGCGAGCCGCGCTGCAAAGCGGCGCGCCTACGGGCAGCCGCAGGTCACCGTCGGCTGGCAGCCGATCGAGCAGAACACCGTCGGGCATGCGCAGCTCTGGCAGGTGCACGAGTCGGTGCCGGGGCAGGCCGGGTAGAGCGACTGCTCCTTGCAGTGGCCGCCGCCAGTCTTCAGCGCGCCGCCGGCCACGCCCTCAAGCTGCTCGTCGCCCAGCTCCTGCACGGTCTCTTTGTTCAGCGCCAGCTTCTTGCCCTTCTTGGCTTTCTTGTCCTCGCCCATGGGTACTTGTCCTTTCGTTGCGTCATTCGTGAAGGCCATCGGATTGTGCTTACCTTGCGTAGGTTTCCTTGAGTTGGTGAAAAAGGGCGCAGGAAGCTAGGCCGGCGCCGGTGGCGCATGCCCAGTCGATCGTTCAGATCTATCGCGTTCTCGCGTGGGTTACGTGCTTGCCTGAAGCTTACCAGCGCGCCCTTGCCGCGCTCGTACGCGGCTCATACCACTGTGTTATTTTGGTGGGATCGCCACCAGCAGCATGCGATCCCAGCCCGGCTCGACCGCCGAGGTGGCGGCCAGCAGCGCCAGGCCCACGCCTGCCACGCCGCACAGCAGCCCCGGCGTCGCGGCCCACTCGAGCGTGGTGGTGCCGCGCACTGGCTCGAGCGCGAGGTAGCCGGCGAGGCCCTGGCCAGGCCGGCGTAGCTCGAATGTCTGCGCGAACCAGCGCCGCGCCGCGTTGGCGAAGGCTTCCTCGCCGGTGGCCTGGTACAGCCGGTTGAAGATGTGCGCCGCGCCGGCGCTGCCGTGGCACAGCCCCGCGTCGGCCACGCCGGCCATGTGCGGCGAGCGC
>CALLYN010000507.1 GCA_937858455.1 uncultured Kouleothrix sp. | reverse complement strand
GGTCCTATTCGCAGGTTCTGAGTTCCATCAAGGCGATCGGCCTGATCGAAGCGCCGGTCGTCATGGCGGACGGAAAGAACGCCGAAACCTGGTTTCTGCTCGATGGCCACCTTCGGCTGGAAGCGTTGAAGGAACTTGGCATCACCGAAGTCGAATGTCTGCTCGCCGCCGATGACGACACCTACACCTACAACAAGCGCGTCAACCGCATCCCGCCGATCCAGGAGCACCGGATGATCGCGCGCGCCATGGATCGAGGCGTGTCATCCGCCGACATCGCGGCCGCCTTGAACCTCCAGGTCGAGTCCGTGCTGCGGCGTTTCCGGCTTCTGGAAGGGATCAGCCCCGAGGCGGCCGAGATGTTGAAGGACACGCCTTGCTCGATGAAGGTGTTCGACATTCTGCGTCAAATGACGTCCGTCAGGCAGATCGAAGCCGCCGATTTGATGATCGGCCAGAACAATTTCACGGTCATGTTCGCGCGTGCGCTACGCGCCGCCACGGCCGAGAACCAGCTCGCCACCACCAAGAAGGGAAAGGGCGGCGGCCAGCCGACGCCCTCGGGCCAACAGATCGCCCGCATGGAACGGGAGCTGGCGGCGCTCCAGACCCAGGTGAAGTCGGTCGAGGAAACCTACGGCATCGACAATCTGCATCTGACCGTCGCCCGCGGCTATATCGCCAAGCTGCTGGCCGCCTTCCAGGGCGCGGCGCCCGCGCACGCGCCGGCCGCTTCGCAGCTAGCCGAGCCGCTCAGCGCGCGCGAGCAAGAGATACTTCAGCTGATTGCCAACGGGCTGTCGAATGGCGAGATCAGCGCGCGGCTGTTCCTGGCCTTGAGCACCGTCAAAGGCCACAACCGCAACATCTTCGATAAGCTCCAGGTGCAGAGCCGTACCGAGGCCGTGGCGCGCGCCCGCGAGCTGGGCTTGCTGTAGATCTACCTCACAACAATACCCCGGCCAGTACTTTAGTATCTCCACCCCGATACCGTGTTGCTGCTATGCTACTGGCATGTCGAGCAATTGATACGCTGTTCGCTTGATCACTTCTCGATTGTGTTGCACTACGTGGCTTCGCCACGTAGTGCAACACAATAAGAAATTTGGGGGCGGCGAAGCCGCCCCCAAACCCCCACCAAAGTGTCAGTCATCAAGCGAATTTGGTATGAGGAGCAAACCAATGAAGGCGATGGTATACACACGGTACGGCGCACCCGATGTTCTTCAGCTCAAAGAGGTGCAAAAGCCCGCCCCCAAGGATGATGAAGTGCTGGTGAAAGTGCTCGCGGCCTCGGCCGCCGCTGGCGACTGGCACCTGCTGCGGGCCGACCCATTCATGATCCGCTTCATGTATGGCCTGCTGACGCCAAAATACCCGGTACTCGGCTCGGACGTGGCCGGGCGGGTCGAGGCGGTGGGCAAAAACGTGAAGCAGTTTCAGCCTGGCGACGAGGTATTCGGCGACCTGTCGCGCAGCGGGTTTGGCGCTTTTGCCGAGTATGTCACCGCCCCTGAGGCCGCGCTCGCGCCCAAACCCAGCCGGCTGACGTTTGAGCAGGCCGCGACCGTGCCGGTGTCGGCGGTGACCGCGCTGCAGGCGCTGCGCGACCAGGGGCAGATTCGCGCGGGCCAGAAAGTGCTGATCAACGGCGCGTCTGGCGGTGTGGGCACATTTGCGGTGCAGATAGCCAAATCGTTCGGCGCCGAGGTTACAGCCGTGTGTAGCACCGGCAATATCGAGCTGGTGCGCTCGATTGGCGCCGACCACGCGATCGACTACACGCGCGAAGATTTCACCCAGAGCGGGCTGCGCTACGACCTGATCCTCGCTGCAAACGGCTACCATCCGCTTTCGGCATACCGGCGCGCACTAAGCCCGCAGGGCCGCTATGTGATGACCGGCGGCTCCTCTGCGCAGATGTTCGAGGCCATGCTGCTCGGCCCCTGGCTCTCGCGCAGCGGCGGCCAGAGCATCGCCAACGTGCTGGCGAAACCGAACCAAAAGGATCTGCTGTTTATGAAAGATCTGATCGATGCTGGCAAGGTCACGCCGGTGATCGATCGGCGCTTCCCGCTGAGCCAGGTCGCCGACGCTATCCGCTATCTTGAGGCAGGCCACGCGCGTGGCAAGGTCGTGGTTGCGTTATCGGCTGCGTAGCGCGTCAGGCCAAATCGGCGGATCACCTGCTGTATCGTGGGGCTCGAGGCGGCAGGGCCGCCCCCAAATTTCTTATTGTGTTGCACTCCGTGGCGAAGCCACGGAGTGCAA
>CALLYN010000506.1 GCA_937858455.1 uncultured Kouleothrix sp. | reverse complement strand
CCTCCGCCCGCGCCCCCGCCTCGACGAGAAAGCGCGTGAACCCCCGCACGAACGCCCCGGCCGGATCGCCCGCCTCGCGCGGGTACGACGTGGTGACGACGCCGATGCGCCGGCCGCCCAGATCCATCGATCGGCCCATCGACGATCCGGCTAGACCAGCTCCTCGGGCGCCGGCCGCTTCGCCGGGAGAGCGAGCCGCAGGTGCTTCCGCGCGAGCCGTCGCACCATCGATCGCACCAGCACGAACGAGATCGGGTACACGACGGTGGCGAGCGAGATCCCCGAGCGCCACGCCGGCCCGTAGATCGGCCGTACCGGCACGTCCACCACGCGCAGCGAGGCGGCCCCGAGGCGCGCCAGCAGGTCGTTCGGGTAGCCGTAGCGGGGGAAGAGATCGTCGGCGACGATGGCTTCGAGGGCGGGGCGCGAGGCGGCGGTGTAGCCGCACTGCGAGTCGAAGAGGTGCCAGTAGCCCGAGGTGACGCGTGTGATCAGCGAGAGGGCGATGTTGCCGAGCAGGCGCGTCCAGGGCATCTCGCGCCAGACCGTGCCGTCGAGGAAGCGGTTGCCCTTGGCGTAGTCGGCCGTGCCGTCGGCGAGCGGGTCGAGGAGGCGCGGCAGGTCGGCCGGGTCGTAGCGGTAGTGGTCGGGCGCGGCGATGCCGGGCTGCGTGGGAGCAAGCCCGGCCTCGCCCTGCAGAAACCAGGCTGTGGTGCGCGCTGGCGGCGGCCAGCTGCCGAACTCGCGCCACACGTTTGCGCCGATGAAAAACAAGCGCACCGGCCGGCGCGCCGGCGGCGCCGCGCCTTTCATGTGCCAGTCGAACCAGCGCAGCCCTTCGCGCAGGCTCGCGAGCACCAGCTGTGGGCTGGTATGCGCCCACGGGCCGATCGTCAGGTAGGGCGCGCGCCCGGCCCGGCGCAGCGCCTCGTAGTCGGCCAGCAGCTCGCGCTGGATCAGGTCGTACCAACCCGAGATGAAATGCGCCGGCGCGGCCACATCGGCCACGTGCGCGGTGTGGTCGCGCTGCTGCCAGTACGGCCCGCGCAGGTCGGTGTGCTGCAGCCAATCCTGGTAAAACGTAACCGTCCTGCCGAGCGCGCGCTGGTCGGCCTCGGCGAGAGGCAGGTGCTGAAACGCCTGCTCGACCAGCCGCTGCGCCGCGTCCGGGCCAGCGATCGACTCGCGCCACGAGGGCGAGCGCCGCGTGTCGCCGCCCTGTAGCTCGGTGATCGCCGTCCAGGCCAGCAGCGTATCGAGCCCGAACGCGCCGTCGGGGTGTGTGAGCGAGCCGAGCTGCGCGCCGGTGACGATCGGCACCATCGCCTTGAGCAGCGGCTGCGCGTCGGCGGCGATCGCCCACTGCACGTAGCCCAGGTAGCTCGCGCCCCAGGTGCCGAGGCTGCCGTTGAACCAGGGCTGGGCCTTGAGCCACTCCAGCGTCGCCATGCCATCGGCGGCTTCGTCGGCCAGCGGGTCGAATGTTCCACCCGAGGTGTAGCGCCCGCGCGTCAGCTGTATCACCACGTGGTAGCCGCGCGCTGCCAGAAGCCGGCTAAACGCTCCCCAGACCAGGCCAAACAGCCCGGCCTCGGTCCATTTGCCGTAGGGGGTGCGGATCAAAATCGTGGGAAACGCGCCCGGCGCGCTCGGCGCGTAGTGGTCGGTCATGAGCCGCGCGCCGTCGGGCATCGGCACGGCGATATCGCGGCTGGCGCGCACGCCGTAGCGTGCCGGCGGCAGGCCAAGCAGCCGCGCCCACAGCCAGCGGCGCACGCCGGGGCTGGCCAGCGCCAGCCCAGCTGCGGCCAGTACCGTACGCCTGTGCGACATGGCGGCTCCTTTGGTGATACTGGCGGGAAATGTGTGCGCCTGCCCGGCCGCAGGCAGCCTCTCGGGTGGCCGCATTATACTACCGCCGCGCTCGTGCAACAACATACGCTGCAGCCGGCGCGGGGCTCGCGGAACGTCGGCCCTCGCCGCCCTTCTCCTCTCTGCCGCGCGATCCGCCGCGAGCCTGCGCGGGCGCAAGATATGCTATACTTTGCTCGATCACAACCTGCTCGTACATCCAAACACAGCATCGAAGGAGAAATCATGGTCGAGCGAATCTGCCCAGCGTGCCAGCACGGCAACCCACTGAACGACCACTACTGTGGCAAGTGCGGCGCCCCGCTCGAGCGGCAGCTGCCCGCGCGCCGCGACGCCGCGCCTATGGTGCTGGCCGGCCGCCAGCTTCCGGTCACGTGGCAGCAGTTTGGCAAAACCATGGCGCTAAGCGTCGCGGCGCTGGCCGCCGAGGCAGGCATCGCCTGGCTGCGCCGGCGGATCGAGACAGGCCCATCGCCTGCTACCACCGCGCTGGCGCGCCCCGCCGATGCCCGGCCCGCCGAAGCTGCCAAAAACCCGGTCAGCAGCGTCGTCACGATCGTCAGCCAGCGCGTGATCGAGGTGTGGGAAAGCGCCGACGGCAAGAAGCAGATCAGCGAGCGGCATTTCTGGCGCCGCACCGAGGAATAAGCCCACTATCAGCCCTGCGCTATTCCGCGCTGGCCCGATCCGTGCTACAGTGAGGCCAGCCTACGCCGCGGAACTTTTGGCCGTGCGCGGGCGTCTTCTTGGTAGAACGGCGGCGTAATCGGCGCGATTCCTGCCACGGCAGGATCCGCACTATCGGCTCTCGGCTCGCGCGCCCTCGCCGCGTGCGAGCCGGAAACAGCGACTATGGCTCAGGCACTCACAACCGGCACCTATATTCGGCGGCGGCTGCGCCCGCTCGGGCGGCGCCTGCAGCTGCGCGATTGGCTGCTGCTCGCCAGCCGCACGCTGTGGGTCGCGCCCGGCGGCTTCGCGCTGATGCAGCTGCTCGGCCGCCTCGCCCCCATCCCGAACCTGCTGATCTGGTCGCTCGCGCCGGCCGGGCTGTGGCTGCTCGCGATCCTCGGCTACGGGCTGCTGCGCCGCCTGCCGGCCGACCAGGTGGCCCGCCGCGTCGACGCCGAGCTTGGCCTGCACGAGCGCCTGGCAACCGCGATCGAGCTGAATGCCCGCGCCGAAAGCCACCCGCTCGACGAAGACCAGCAGCGCGACGCGCGCGCCTACGCCGACACGCTGCGCCCGAGCATGCTCCGGCTGCGCGTGGCACGCCGCCCGCTGCTGCTGGCGCCTGTGGCGCTTGCGCTGGCCGCTGGGCTGTGGCTGCTGCCTAACCCGCAGGCCGAGGCGCTGCGCCAGCGCGCTGCCGTGCAGCAGGCCGTGGCTCAGGTGGCCGCCGAGGCCCAGCAGCTGCGGCAGCAGGTGGCCCAGAACCAGGAGCTGACGCCCGAGCAGCGCGCCCAGCTCGACCAGCAGCTCGCCGAGCTCGAGCGCAAGCTGCGCGAAAATAGCGGCAGCCGCGAGCAGGCGCTGGCCGACCTGTCGTCGTTCGAGAATCAGCTGCAGCAGCGCATCGACCCGAGCGCCGACGCGCACCGCGCCGCGCTCGAGAACCTTTCGCGCAACCTGCAGAGCCTCTCGGGCCAGCAGCCGTCGCAGCGCCCAAGCGCCGCGCAGACGGCCAGCCAGCTCAGCCAGCTGTCCCAGCAGATCGACAAGATGACGCCCGAGCAGCGCCAGCAGCTGGCCCAGAGCTTGAGCCAGCAGGCCGGGCAGATCGGCCAGAACGACCCGCAGCTCGCCCAGAACCTCAGCCAGGCGGCGCAGGCGCTGCAGCAGGGCAACGCCCAGCAGGCCCAGCAGGCGCTGCAGCAGGCCGCCCAGAACGCCCAGCAGTCGCAGCAGCAGCAGGCCCAGCAGCAGGCGCTTCAGCAGGCGCTCGGCCAGCTCCAGCAGAGCCGCCAGGCAGTGGCGCAGGCCGGCCAGCAAAACCAGCAGGGCCAGCAGAACCAGCAGAACCAGCAGGCACAGCAGGGCCAACAAAACCAGCAAAACCAGCAAGGCCAGCAAGGCCAGCAGGGGCAAAACGGCCAGCAGGGCCAGCAAGGCCAGCAAGGCCAGCAGGGGCAAAACGGCCAGGGCAACGGCAATGGCCAGGGCGCTGGCCCGCGCAACAACGCCAACGGCAACGGCCAGGGCGGCCAGACGGGGCAGAACACCGGGCAGAACGGTGGTGGCGGCAAAGAGGCCGGCACCGGCCACGAAGACAGCGTCTACCAGCCCTACAACCCAGCCAACGGCCAGCCGCGCCCCGAGCAGATCCAGGGCCAGCAGGGCCAGGGCGGCGAGACGCAGGTGCAGCAAGGCCAGACCAACCTACCCGGCGTGGCCGGCCCAGCGCAGGTTCCCTACCAGCAAAACCTGCCGCAGTACCAGCGCGCCGCCGGCGAAGCGCTCGACCAGAGCGCCATCCCGCCACACCTGAAAGACTACGTACGCGACTACTTCTCGAACCTTGAGCCAAAGCGCTAGCAGCCCGCCGCAGTGGTTTTGACGCCCAGGTTCGGCGGCGCTTCGCCTGTATGCCTGCCGCTCAACATCAGCAACGGCAGCTCCAAGCCTAGAGCAGGCGCTCGATAATGCCACTCGCCGGACAGTGTCGTCCATGCCCAACCCGCTTGATCGAGACGCACAAGGCGCGCGGCACCAGGCAGTGCCGCCGCAAGGATGACACGGCAATGTTTACAATCGTTGGTATTCTGGCTGCCCTCGTTCTCACCGGCAGCCTGTTCACGATCTATGGCGCGCGCCACACGCGCATGCCATCCAGGGCGCTGACCATCACCTTCGCCATCACCGCCGCATCCTGGCTGGCGTTTCTGGTCGCCGCGATCGGCGCAGTGTTGATGCTGCTGGCGCTACCGCGCGCCTGAGCAAAGGAGCTTACCGCATGACCGCCCCCGCATCCGCGCCACGCTTCGGGCCAGAAGAGTTTCGGCAGCGCGCCGCCATGATCGAGGCCGAGATCGGCCAGGTGATTGTCGGCCAGCGCGACCTGATCCGCCAGACGGTCATCGTGCTGCTTGCCGGCGGTAATGCGCTGCTCGAGGGCGTGCCCGGCCTGGCGAAAACCACGCTGGTGCGCACGCTCTCCGACGTGATCGACTGCTCGTTCAACCGCATCCAGTTCACGCCCGACCTGATGCCCGCCGATATTGTCGGCACCACGCTGATCAACGAGGACGAATCCGGCCACAAGTCGTTCCGCTTCGAGCCGGGGCCGATCTTCGCAAACCTCGTGCTGGCCGACGAGATCAACCGCGCCACGCCCAAAACCCAGAGCGCGCTGCTTGAGGCCATGCAGGAGCATACCGTCACCGTCGCGAAAACGATCCATCGCCTGGCCGACCCGTTCTTCGTGCTGGCGACGCAGAACCCGCTGGAGATGGAAGGCACCTACCCGCTGCCCGAGGCCCAGCTCGACCGCTTCTTCTTCAAGATCCTGGTGCCGTTCCCTACCACCGCCGAGCTGGTCGAGATCGCCAACCGCACCACCAGCGATCGCGCGCCGCAGACGCGCAAGATCGCGAATGGCCCGCTGATCCTCGCGATGCAGCGCCTGGCCCGCAGCGTGCCGATCGCCAGCCACGTGCTCGGCTACGCCGCGCGCCTGATCAGCGCGACCCACCCCGAAGACAAAGACGCGCCCGCCGCGACGCGCCAGTTCGTGCGCTACGGCGCCAGCCCGCGCGGCATGCAGGCGCTGATCCTGGCCGGCAAGATCATGGCGCTGCTCGACGGCCGCTTCAACGTCGCGTTCGCCGACTTGAAGCTGGCGGCCCTGCCGGCGCTGCGCCATCGCCTGATTCTGAACTTCGAGGCCCAGGCCGAGGGCGTGGCGCCCGACGACGTGATCCGCCAGATCGTCGAGGCGGTCAAGACCGAGTAGCTTGAATCGCGGCCTGCGAGACGCAGCCGGCAATTCCGTGGGGCGGGCTATGGTGCGTATCCCTGCGATACTTGTGGCGCTTGCGGCTGGGCTGGCGCTCGACGCCGGCACATTCGCGCTGGCGCAGCTCGCGGCGCTGAGCCGCATGCCGATCGCGCTGCTGCCGATCTGGGGCATGCTCGGCGGCTTTGTGGCCGCGCGCTGGGCCGCGCGCACACC
>CALLYN010000505.1 GCA_937858455.1 uncultured Kouleothrix sp. | reverse complement strand
GGCGCTCGGCGAGCGGCTACCTTAATACTCAACTGTTGCGACGCGGCGCGCCCTTCACGGGTGCGCCGTTTTTGCCACGCGCACCCTTTACCCATGCACCGGCGCGATAGCATCGCGCCGCTACGGCTTTGCGAGGATGGTGATGTGCCACCATACAGCGCCTGTCTTGCACATGCACCGGCGCGATAGAATCGCGCAGCTACGGCTTTCCGAGGATGGTGATGTGCCCCCATACGGCGCCTGTGTTGCGTACCATGCACCGGCGCGATAGCATCGCGCCGCTACGGCGTTCCGAGGTTTGATCTTCATCGTACGGGCGCGATCTATCGCGCCCGTACGATGAAGATCGAGCTTCTGCCCCGAAGGCGCGCTATGCGGCCAGGCGCAGCTGCTCGCGCCAGGCTTTGGGCGCGTCAAGCACTTTGGTTCCGGCGGTGCGCTGCTTGGCGAGGTACACCAGGCTAAACACATCTTCGGCGAAGCGCAGCGGGTGGCACACGAACGCTATCATCGGCACGCTGCCGGCCAGGGCGCTGGCCGCGCGCGGCTGGTAGCTGACCAGTATGATCGGCGCGCGCAGCCTCTGAAGCCACTCGCTGTACGTCTCCGGCGCCACGCCCTTCGGGATCGTCACGATCCACACGTCCACCGGGACGTTCGGCACCGGCTCGAGCAGGTTCACCTCGACGAGCGAGCGCCAGCGGAGGTGCAGTAGCGGCGAAACCCACTCGTCGCGGCCTGCGTGCGCGGCAACACCAATAATCTGCGGCATTGTTCCCTCTTTCTGCTAATGTGTGCCCTTGCGTTGTAGTATAGAGAATCACGTGCTCTCCCTGGCACGCGCGAAGTATCAAACTTGCGTGGCGCTACCTAACGCGCCGCTAGGACTAAGGTACTATTTTGGGTCGTAGCGCGGCGCTACAGAATTTCCCTGGGGGCACTATCCAAAGCGCACCTAGCCAGCGCCCCGGCAGGGGCGTTTTTGATCCCGAGCCATACCGGCGTCGAGCTTGAGTGGATGATCGCTCTATGAGCAGTAACCACCAAGACACGAAGACACCAAGATTTTGTGTGCTGGCGCTTTCTCTGCGGATAACCGCTTGGTGCCATGGTGCCTTGGTGGTACACAGGCTTTTCAGACAGCCTCTCAGAACGGCCTGGCCAGCGCGTCGAGCAGTGTCGCCAGCCAGCGCTCGGCGGGGCAGCCCGGCGGCGGGCGCTCGATCGCCAGCGCGGCGCAGATCGGGTCGAGGCGGCGAAACAGCGTGGCGCGCGAGATATTCCACGCGGCGGCGACGTCGTCGAGCTTGGCGGCGCCGCTGAGCGCGATCAGCAGGCCGTTGAGGTCGGGCTTGAGCGTGGGCAGCGGCGGGGCGCCAAGGCCACACCACAGCGCGCCGTGCGTGGTGTCGTCGGGATGCGCGAAGCGCTGCACGCACAGCATCAGCGCGCGCGGGTCGATGTTCTCGGCCAGCACCGCGACGACGGCGGGGCTGCACGCCAGCAGGCGCTGCTGGGCGTAGGCGGCCGGGCCGGCGACGGCGATCACTGGGATGCGGCTGCCGCTCTTCCAGGCGTGCAGCCGCCCGCGCGCCAGGTTCTCGAGCGCGCGCGCCAGCCCCAGCGGCGCCATGCCCGATGTATCGAGCACGATCGGCGGCCGCATCGGCGGCAGCGCGCCGCCCTCCTGCAGCAGCAGCGCGCGGTAGTGTATGCCTGCCTGGTCGAGCGTGCCGGCGATTGCCGATCGCTTGATCGAGATGACGGCCACGCCTTGCGAGCTGCGGCGCTCGGCGGATGGTGTTGTCACGGTATATCCTTTGTTCGCGTCCAAGGGCGGCTGCGAGCCGCAAACGGGTAGCAGTGCGTGCCGGGCAGGCACGCGCGCAGATCAGCGCTGTCCCTCCTCCAGCGCTGCTTATCGTCGAACGAGTGGGATGTACACACCCGGCCACGCGTCGGGCAGGCGCGTGTCGGGGTCGCCGAGCAGGCTATAGCTGAACAGCAAATCGGCGTCGCGGCCGCTGCGGGCGAGCGCGGCCATGCCGGCAATCTCTGCCTCGCCCAGGCTGCGGCCGATCGAGCTCCAGGGCTGTCGTCGTACGTTCATGGACCACCAACATCGATGGCCGCGCCGGTCGCGGCAACGCACGCGCCTCTCACGCGGCGCGGGCTCGTCGCTGGTCCGCACGACGAACCGGGTCACCCCCGTGCTCCACGAGGCGTCGATGCTGACGCCGCGCGAGCGGCGGAGGGGGAAGCGATGACGGCTTCTCTCAAAAACGCTTCGGACTTCTCTCCGAGTGCGGAGAACACTCCCCCCACAAGCCACACGCAATAATTCGCATTCTCTGCATGCGCGCGTAGTTGCGTTCGAG
>CALLYN010000504.1 GCA_937858455.1 uncultured Kouleothrix sp. | reverse complement strand
GCCAGCTCGCCGTGCTGGTGCGCGACCCCGAGGCCGCCGCCCAGATCATGGCGCCCACGCTTGGTTACGCCAGCGACCCGCTGTACCGCGCGCCGCGACGCGACGCGCGATCGGGGCTGGCGCTGTGGCGCAGCGGCCTGAGTGGTGAGGCCGAGACGCTGTACGACCCCTACGATGCCTTCCGGCGCGCTCAGGAGCACGCGGTGCACTTCAGTAGCTTTGTGGCCGCCGAGCTCGAGCGCTTCCGCGAGCGCCACGACCGGCCGGGCATTGCGGTGGTTCCGCTCGACCTCGACGTACTCGGGCGCGGCTGGTTCGAAGGCCCGACCTGGCTGCGCGCGATGATCGAGGCGTTCGCCGAGCGCCGATCGCTGGCGCTCACCACGCCTCTGGCCTACCTGCAGAGCCTGCGCCCGCGCTTCAGCGTGACATTGCGCGACGGCTCGTGGGCCGCAGGCGACTACCACCGGCCGTGGGATGCGCCGGCCGCGCGCCCGCTGCGCCAGGCGATCGCCGAGGTTGAAGACCGGCTCGAGATGCTGGTGCGGCGCTTTCCAAATGCCCAGGGCGACACCGAGCGCGCGCTGTCGCAGGCGGTGCGCGAGCTGCTGCTGGCGCAGTCGAGCGACTGGCCGCTGCTGCTGAGCCGCGGGCCTGACGCCGAGGCGATCCGCCGCCCGCGCGAGCACCTGCTGCGCTGCGAGCGGCTGTGCGCGCTGGCCGAGGCTGCAGATTGGTCGGAAGAAGACTGCGCCTTTCTCGACGCGGTTGAGGAGTGGGACAACCCGTTCCCGATGCTTAACTACCGCGTCTTCGCCGACTGATACGCTCTTCGCTTGATCATGTACAGGTTGTATTGCACTGCATGGCTTCGCCACGCAGTGCAATACGAATGTGTGCAGTTTTTCCGCGCAGAGCGCGGAAAAACTGCACACGATACGGAGAAGAGTACCGCGAAAGCAGTTTAGTGTTCGGCCTGCATCTGCGCGGCCACCGTGGCGGCAAGCGGGTCGGCGCTGGCGCTCAGGGCCGCGGCCACCCCGGCGCGGTCGGCGGCGTCGCGGTTCTGGCTGAGCTTGCTCTTGCCCTCAAGCCGCGTGATCGCCAGCTCAAACCCAACCACGCCGCGCAGCATCCGCTCCATGTAATTCTCGGGCAGATCCATCCGCCACGGCCGCTCGAACCCGGACTCGTGCGTCTCGACCAGGCGCCGCATCATGGCGTACAGCTCGGCGCGGTCGTCGACAATGCGCGCCGTGCCGTAGGCGTGCACGATCGAGTAGTTCCAGGTGGGCACGCTCGGCGCGCTGGCGTACCACGACGGCGAGATGTAGGCGTGCGCTCCCTGAAAAATCACCAGCGCCTCGCCACCGGCCGCGAGGTCGTGCCACTGCGGGTTGGGCCGGGCCAGGTGCGCTAGTAGCGTGCCGTACGGGCCGCGCGCTTTGTCCAGCAGGAACGGCAGGTGTGTGGCGAATGGCGCGCCGCCGTGCTGCGTCACCAGGATGGCGAAATTGTGCTGGCGCATCAGCGCGTGCATGCCGGCGATATCGCTGGTTTCAAAGTGCCGGGGGTTGTACATGGCGTTCAGTTCCTCTTATGATGCCAGCTCTAAAGGCTACTGCGCCGGGGCGTTGCTGTACTCGGCTGGCGCGAAAAACACCAGGATCGCCAGCTCTTCGGCGATATCGTGAAAGCGGTGCTCGTCGTGCGCTTTCACATACACCAGGCTGCCCGGCCCAACCGGCTGGCTCGCGCCCGCGACGAAGATCTGGCCGCGCCCGCGCACAATATAGTACAGCTCGTCCTCGCTGTGCGGCTGCTGTGGGTCGCTCGCGCCGGCCGGCAGCACATACAGCCCGGCGCTCATGGCCGGCACGCGCAGGAACTCGAGGTAGGCGCGCCCGCCCTGGCCCTGCTGGGCGAGCAGGTCGTCGATCGCGAAAGCCTCCATAGCGCAATCCTTTCTGATGCTAGGCGGTTTCAGTCCTGCGCCTGGTAGGCGCGCAGATACTCGGGCAGCGGCACGTCCGGCGCAAGCTCCGGCTCGGGGATGGGCGTGCCGGCGGCCTGGTGCAGCGGCAGCACGCCGGCCCACACCGGCAGCTCGAGGTCGCTGGTGGCGTCTTTTGGCGGGCCGGTGCGGATCTTGGCCGTGGCGCTGTCGATCGGCACCACCACGATCGCGGTCTGCCGCAGCTCGGCCTGGCTGGGCGGCCGTGCGTCGCGCCAGCGGCCGGGGATGAGCCGCTCGGTGAAGACCTCAAGCGCGCGCAGGCGCTCGGCCTCGCCCTCGATCGGCTGGCCGCGCCCGAACAGCACCGCCGAGCGGTAGTTCACCGAATGGTTGAACACCGAGCGCGCCAGCACAATGCCGTCGAGCAGCGTGATCGTGATGCACAGCTCGCCGCCGGCCTCGGCGTACCTGAGCAGCCGGCTGCTGCTGGCGCCATGGAGCAGGATGCTATCGCCCTCGCGCGCGTGCAGCATTGGAATCACGAACGGCTGGCCTTCGTCGACGAACCCGACGTGGCAGATCAGCGCCGCGTCGACGATCGGGTAGATGCTCGCGGCGTCGTAGCGGCCGCGCTCGGGGTGGCGTTTCACCTGGCTGCGGCTGGTTTTGGCGAATGTCTCCTGCATGGCTGGCCCTTTCTGGTGGCGGCTCGGCTGGTCGGCGGCCTGCCGCCGCGCAGCTCCGGCCGTGGTATGGTTTGTGCAATGAAACAGGTGTTCGGCTTTCGCCGACGATTGTATTCACCCAAAGGTGAGGTGCGCTATGACCAACAAAAAGCACAGCGCCGATGCGCCACGGCGCGCCGGCGATACGAGCCAGGCCGACGCGCTTGAGCAGGGCAACACCGTCAAGGATCCCGACGAGTGGACCACTGGCGACGAGCCGATGACCGGCGCGCAGCGCTCGTACCTTAAAACGCTCTCCGACGAGGCCGGCGAGCCGTTCGACGAGACGCTCTCGAAGGCCGAAGCCTCGAAGCGCATCGACGAGCTGCAGCACAAAACCGGGCGTGGCCTGAACGACCAGGCGCGCTAGAACCGATCGCGTGCCAGCGCGGCGGGCGGGGAGCATTGCTGCCTGCCCGTCGCGCTGTTTTAGCATAGCCGATCATTGGTTTGACGCAAGCGCCACTTTTCGCTAATGTGGGGGTGCCATTTTGCGAAAGGGGGCGTATGTTCGAACCACTCCTCACGCTCGACCCGGCCGCGCCGTCGCCGCTGCACCGCCAGCTCTACGAGGCGCTGCGCGCGGCGATCTTAGGCGGCCGGCTGCCGGCTGGTTCGCGGCTGCCGGCGACGCGCGGGCTGGCGGCGCGGCTGGCGATCTCGCGCAATACCGTGCTTGAGGCTTACGCCCAGCTGCTCGCGGAAGGCTATGTCGAAGGCCGTGTTGGCTCGGGCACCTACGTGGCGCGCGTTTTGCCCGAAGATCTGCTGGCCGCCTCGCCCGCCGAGCGGCCGGT
>CALLYN010000503.1 GCA_937858455.1 uncultured Kouleothrix sp. | reverse complement strand
GCGGATTGACGTTGGCCTCGGCCCAGTGCATCCCTGCGCCTTTGAGCCGGTCTTCGACCACCCGTTTGTTCGCGCTCTCGACCATCCCGCTGCCAATCGGCCACCCGTCCGCGATGAACTGCGGGTACTGCATCTGCGCCTCTCGGCTTTCGAGATAGGCCAGGCAACTGGCCAGTTCGGTGGTGCTCGGCACTGTCGCGATCAGCGTCCGAAGCAGCGGCAGCACCGAGGCCGGGCCATCGTGTTTGAGCGCGTGACGCAGTTCCGCCACCCGAGCCGGTGTGAGAAGTGCGCCGTCTCTGCCAGCCGTTTGGCCGATCTCTGTCAGATATTCCGCCGCGTGGGCAAAGTCGAGGATGCGCACCGCGTCGGGGTAGTGCAGATCCACGAATGACTGACACCAGACCGCTCCGTCAACCACTGCGCCGACCTGTCGTGCGCCTTCAAGCCCGCGCCGGTGCAATTCAAGGGTCGCCAGCTCGCCAAAGCTCGTACTGTCGGTGCGGCGCGAGAAATAGGACAGGGTGGTCGTGTGCACACCTGGGCCATCGGCGGTGTTCTGGGCCGGCTGTACCTCGCCAACCGCGAGTGTGCGCACTTCGGTCCATTGGCCGTGAACGAGCGGCACCATGGCGCCATCGACGCTGAGCAGCAGGCGGTTCGGCGCGCAGGGTGGCGCGGGCTGCTCACGCAGGATGCGTTCCGCTTCGGTGGTCTCGTAGGCGACCAGCATCGCACCAGCCGCTTCCGTGCGCGCTCGCGCAGTATCGGGATGGATCTGGGCACCGGTAAAGAAGGCCAGCTCGCGAGCGGCTTTCGCGAATGAGGGGATATGGGTGCTGAGCCGAACCAGCGCTTCGTGCAGTCGTGGGGTCAGAGAGCCGGGCAGCAAGCCCAGTTCTTCATCGAGGGGGAAAAAGGCCCGCGCCACAGGCGGGGCAACTTCCGTACTGGCGATTGAGCGTGAGCGTTTGACCACCGTGGGTCTGGAGTGTGCGCGTGTCAGCGCCACGGAGGTGGAGTGGCTGACCGCAATCCGGGCAAGACGGCTGCTGACCCTCCGGTGCGGCGGTCCAGTTGGCGGCAGCACTCGCGAGTGCCATAGCTTCGAGCATCCGCGCTCGGACGCGCGCCCAGCGAGTATCCAGTTCGTCCTCGAGTTCGCGGAGCGTGGCTTTCGGATGCGCCAGGCGCCAGTCGCGCATCCCAGCCAGAATCTCCTCCGTCATCCGATGCCAGGTGTGTTCGTCAAGCGGGTGGCTCATCATATCGCTCCTGCAGAAATTGAGTCGCGACCTCATCCTACCACGTGCAAGACTTTCCGTCACACCCAAACACACGCCCCCGCCTCCTGGTTGGGAAGCGAGGGCATGCTTGCAGGTAGTGGCTGCAGGCCTACTGGCTACGCGCCAGCGCGATCTTCAGCACTTCCTCCATCGACGACACCGGTATAAGCTGCAGATCGTCGCGCACTTTCTGCGGCAGCTCGCTGATGTCTTTGGCATTGTCCTTCGGCAGAATAAACGTCTTGATGCCGGCGCGATGCGCTGCTAGCGTCTTCTCCTTCAGGCCGCCAATCGGCAGTACCTTGCCGCGCAGCGTTACCTCGCCGGTCATCGCCACATCGCGCCGCACCGGCCGCCCGGTCATCGCCGAGATCAGCGCAGTCGTCAGCGTGATGCCGGCCGAGGGGCCATCCTTCGGCACCGCGCCTTCCGGCACGTGCACGTGGATGTTGTGCTCCTCGAAGTAGTTCGGGTCGATCCCGAGCTGGTCGGCGCGGTAGCGCGCGTACGAGAGCGCCGCCTGCGCTGACTCCTTCATCACGTCGCCGAGCTGCCCGGTGAGCTGGAGCGCGCCTTTGCCGCGCACCGGCAACACCTCGATCGACAGCGTGTCACCGCCGGTTGGCGACCAGTACACACCAGTGGCAACGCCGATCTCGTCTTTCTCCTCGGCCAGGCCGAACGAGAATCGCTCCGGGCCAAGGTAGGTCACAATGTCGCCCTCGTCGATCACGTACTGCTGGGCTGCTGCCTCGCTCGCGGGTGCCTCTACGCCATCGGCCGATTGTGCCTTGGCCGCATCGCCGGCTGCCGCGACCTTGCGCGCCACCTTGCGGCACAGGCTCGCCAGCTCGCGCTCGAGGTTGCGCACGCCCGCTTCGCGCGTATACTCGCGGATGAGCTTTAGCACCGCTGCGTTGGTGATCTGCAGCTGCTCGGTCGTAAGCCCGTGGAACTCGCGCTGCTTACGTACCAGAAAGCCCTGCGCGATCCCGAGTTTCTCGTCCTCGGTGTAGCCGCCGATCTCGATTACCTCCATGCGGTCGCGCAGCGGCCCAGGGATCGGGTCGAGCTGGTTGGCAGTGGCAATAAACACCACCTGCGAAAGATCGTACGGGATCTCCAGGTAGTGATCCGAAAACGTATTGTTCTGCTCCGGGTCGAGCACCTCGAGCAGCGCCGAAGTCGGGTCGCCGCGAAAGTCCTGCCCGATCTTGTCGACTTCGTCGAGGATATAGACCGGGTAGCGCGACTTCGCCGTCTTCATACCCTGAATGATCCGGCCGGGCATCGCGCCGATATAGGTACGCCGGTGGCCACGGATCTCGGCCTCGTCGCGGATGCCGCCCAGGCTGGTGCGCACAAAGGCGCGGCCCAGCGCCCGCGCGATCGAGCGCCCCAGGCTGGTCTTCCCAACGCCGGGCGGGCCGACCAGGCACAAGATCGGGCTGCGCATCTTGCTGCCGGCCAGCTTGCGCACCGCCAGGTATTCCAGCAGGCGCTCCTTCACCTTCTCGAGCCCATAGTGGTCTTCGTCGAGCACCGCCTGGGCCTGGCTGATGCTGATCTCGGGCATGTCCTCTTCCGACCAAGGCAGGGAGATGATCCAATCCAGGTAGGTGCGGATCACGCCCGACTCGGGGCTGTTCATGCCTTGCTGGGCCAGCCGCTTCAGCTCGTGTGTGGCCTGCTCTTTTACATACTCGGGCGCTTTCAGCTCGGCGATCTTGCGCTTCAGCTCGTCGATCGGGTCGTCGCTATCTTCATCCTCGCCAAGCTCGCGGCGGATCACGCGCATTTGCTCGCGCAGAAAATACTCGCGCTGGCTCTGATCCAGCATCTCTTTGGTATCCTGCTGGATCTTCTGACGCAGCTTCAGCAGCTCGAGCTGGCGCGCCAGCAGCATATACGCCTTGCGCAGCCGCTCGATCGGGTCGATCTCGTTCAGAATATCAAGGCGCTCGCTGAACTCAAACGCTGGCGCGTAGGTCACGATATCGGCCAGGTGGCCAGGCTTGTCGATCCGGTGCACGAACGCCACGGCGTCCTGCGGCACCTCGCCCAGGTGATCGACCAGCTCGTCCATCTGCTGCTTGACCGTGTCCATCAGCGCCTCGACCTCCATACCGGTCGGCTCGGTTTCGACGATCGGCGTGCAGCGTACCCGGTAGAACGGCTCCGCCTGCACAATCGCCTCGATCCGCGCGCGCTGCGAACCCTGCAGAATAATGCGGAATGTATCGTCGGGCAGCTTGATCAGCTCTTCCAGCTGCGCGATCACCCCAATTGGCGGGAGCTGGTTGGGCTGCCCGCTTTTATAATTCTCGATCTCTTCGGCCGAGACAAAGATCAGCAGCACTTCCTGATCATCACCCCATGCCTGCTCCATCGCCCGCGATGATTTTCCAAAAGGCACCTGGAGCGGCACCGACATCCGCGGAACAATGACCATCTCCCCAAGCACTACCAGCGGAAGGTCGCGCTCGACCGGCTCGGCGCGGCCAGGGCTGGGCATTGCTGGCTCTCGCTCGGAGAGTTCTCGGTTCTTACTCATCGTGTATCCTCGCTTGTCAGGCTATCTGACCGGGTGAGTGCGCTCTATGCAAAACGTTTGATCTTTGCTTTAAAGGGCTTAAGTTTAGCTTCATACACTACGCATGGTACCACATCTTTGCTAGCTTTGAGATGAGCGCTGGCTGAAAACAGCGCTCCCGCGCCTCGCGCACCTTGAGCGGTTTCACTGTTACACCGATTATTAACCTTCTCAGGTTCGGCCGGCACGAAATTGGCTATGCGCTATGCATGCCAAACGGCGGCTCGGCCGCTTCAATCGTATGCAGCATCGCGGCCAACACTGCGTCGAGCAGGCGCTGAAGCTCGTGGAGATCTTCGGGCCGAATATGCTCCAGCGCGGCGCGCAGCTCATCGCGCCGCGTATGCTCGATCGCCCGTAGCAGCTCGCGGCCGCGCTCGGTGACGCTCACCACCACCTGCCGCCGATCGCCCTCGGGCCGGCCGCGCTCGACCAGCCGCTTTTCGAGCAGCCGGTCGACCACGCCGGTGAGCGAGGCAGCCGATTGGTGCGTGGCGCGCGCCAGATCCGACATCTTGCACTCGCCATGGCAGTAGTTCAGGTGTAACAGTGTATGATACTGCGGTATCGTCAAGTCGAAACGCGCGTGAGCCAGCAGCTGCATGAACTGACGCTGCCCTAGCCAGCCAATCTGGATGATCGCCCGCTCGATCTGCTCGAAGGGATCGCTGCCCTGTGTGCCCATGCGCCTGCCCTTTTCGCTGAACATATATCCTGTAAATATTTAATATCATTAAGTATATCACGAGCAGGCAGCCGCGTCAAATCAATTCAGGAAATAATTTTGTGAATAGAAATATATTACAACCCCGCCACTATTCCGCTACTATCTTGTGAGCCACAGCGGATCGGCTGAAGAGTATCATTCTAGCATTGCGACAACACATCCTCGCAGCAATGCGCCGAGGCATATCATGACATTCCGCTCGATCCTGATTGTTGATGATGAAGAGAACCAGCGCTTCCTGGTGGCCCAGGCCCTACGCACGCTCGCCTGCGACTGGCTGATCGCAACAGCCGCCTCCGGCCACGAAGCGCTCGAGGCTATCGGCGAGCACACCCCCGACCTGATTATCACCGACTATAACATGCCGGCGATGAACGGCCTCGAGCTGATCTCACAAGTGCGGCACCGCCATATCGCGGCGCGGATCATTCTGATGACCGCCTACAGCTCGCCGGAATTATACGCGGCCGCGCAGCGATTGCAGGTCGATCATTACGTAACGAAGCCAGTGAAGGTCACGCATCTCCGCCGGCTGGCCACGACCACGCTCGAAGAGCGCTGAGCCGCAGCGTCAATGCCACGGAGGCGCGTCCGCCCTAGCGGTCATCGCCCGACCTGAGCGGCAGGCGCCCGAGCACATACAGGATCAGCCAGATCATCAGCGTGCTGCCCACCGCCAGCACGTAGCGCTCGAGCCCTACCGCAATGCCGATCGCGGCGGTTACCAATATCGACGCCGCAGTGGTCAGGCCCTGCACGCGGTCGCGCTTGCCCGAGACAAAGATCGTGCCGGCGCCTAGAAAGCTTATGCCCGTAACAATCGCTTCAACAGTGTTCAGCGGCTCAATTTGAAGGCGAAAGTTGCCAGGCGGCGCCGGCGGGGCCAGCGGCTGATACTCCAGAATAAACAGGTCGGTAAATGATACAAACAGCGTGGCGCCAACCGCAACCAGCATATGCGTGCGCAGGCCGGCATCTTTGCCGTGCATCTCGCGCTCGTAGCCAATCAGGCCGCTGAGAAGCGCCGCGACAAACACGCGCAGCAAAATCCATAGCTCGATCTCCATTTACCGCTCCTCCACAGACAAGCCACCAGGGCGCCAAAACGGCAGCCTGGTGGCTTGTTCAGCAAGTAGCGTGCGCCGGGGGTTGCGTGGCTATGCTTTGAAGTGCACGATCCGCAGAAAGCTATCGGCCTTGAGCGACGCGCCGCCAACCAGCGCGCCGTCGATGTCTGGCTGGCGCATCAGCTCGTCGACGTTATCGGGCTTGACGCTGCCGCCGTACTGGATGCGGATTGTATCGGCGATTTCGCGGTCGTACAGCTCGGCCAGCGTGCCGCGGATGGTTGCGTGCATCGCCTGGGCATCGGCGGGCGTGGCGGTATCGCCGGTGCCAATCGCCCACACCGGCTCGTAGGCGATCACACAGTTGCCGAGCGCGCCAGCTTCGACCCCAGCCAGCCCTGCGCGCACCTGGCTTACCACCACCGCCTCGGCCTCGCCGGCGTCGCGCTGCGGCTTGGTTTCGCCCACACACAAGATCGGGCGCAGGCCACTGCCGAGCACCGCGTGCAGCTTGCGATTGATCAGCGCGTCGCCCTCGCCGAACACGTGGCGGCGCTCGCTATGCCCAACAATCACATAGCGGCAGCCAACATCGGCCAGCATGCCCGGTGCGATCGCGCCGGTAAAGGCGCCCTGCGGCTCGGGGTAGACATCCTGCGCGCCCAGCGCAATCGGCGTCTCTTGCAGCAGCGAGCTTAGCGCGTGCAGCGCCGTATAGGGCGGGCATACCAGCACCTCGCGGTCGGATGTGTCGCCGAGATCGCGCAGCAACGCCTCGACCAAATCCACCGCTTCGCCAATCGTCTTGTACATCTTCCAATTCCCAGCAAGCAGGGGAATACGCATGATTTCACTCCTTTTCAAGCCACATAGAACAGGCCGCGTGTGCCTACTGTACCGCATCTCGCGCAATTCGTGGCAGGCGAAATCTCACCGTGGCGTTAGAATCCGACAATTTGTGCGCCAGGCGCAGAGTGGGGCGGCGGCATAGACCCGAGCAGGCTTCGATATGACACTGTACGGGCGCGATCTATCGCGCCCGTACGCCTTTGGGGCAATGAGCTGGAACGCTGGCTTGAACCGTGCCTACCGAAAAAAGCGCAGCAGTGTGACAATCGTCGATTCGCTACCGAGCACGAACGTGAGCAGAATGCCAATCGCCACGGTGATGCCGAATACTAGCGGGCTCCAGTTGAGCACTTTGGCGCCGTCGAACGGGCCGGCCGGGATCATATTGAACAGCCCCAGCCAGGCATTCAAGCTAAAGCCAATAAAGCAGATATCGATGACAATGCGCGGCACGCTTACCTGCGCAACCACAATGCCTATCAGGGCAATAAAGAACAGCAGCGACAGCACCAGGTTTGTGGCCGGGCCTGCCAGGGCGATCAGGCCACCCTGGCGGGTGGTGAGATAGCCACGGTGCCACACCGCCCCTGGCGCGGCGATAAAGAAGCCAGCGAAGGCGATCACGATCGACAGCAGCAGCCAGCCGTTGTTCGCCACGAAATGCGCCTCGGCGCCATAGCGGCGCGCCACCACCCGGTGCGCCAGCTCGTGCAGCACAAAGCCCAGGCCACACACCACCGCCGATACCAAGAGGTTCGAGATGAACCCGGTGCTCAGCAGGTTTCCGGCGCCGGTGCGTAGCACTGCGTACGCTAGCGTAGTGCCGGCCCAGGCCTTCAGCAGCTCGAAATTGTCGTTGGCCTGGCCGCGAAAGATCGCTTCGTCGGGGGTTTGAAACAGACGATTCACAATTGTTCGCTTTCCTGCATGCTGTCAACCATCGGCGTGCCCGCTAGGCTGCCAGGCGTGCTCGCCAATCAGCGGCACGAAGCGCACCTCGCCCAGGCGCTCGGCCTGCGTCTGGTGATCGCGGCGCGTCAGCCGCAGCAGCAGCTGCGCGTCGCGCCCACCAACCGGGATCACCAGCCGGCCACCTTCGCCCAGCTGGTCGCGTAGCGGGCGCGGCACCCACGGCGCCGCAGCCGACACGGCGATGCCATCAAAGGGCGCGTACTCGGGCAGCCCGGCCGTGCCATCGGCGGCGATCACGTGTACATTCGTATAGCCAAGCTCGCGCAGCCGCCGCTCGGCGCTCTCGGCCAGCGCGGGCTTACGCTCGACAGCATACACCTCGCCAGCCAGCAAGCTCAGCACTGCGGCCGCGTACCCCGACCCCGCGCCAATCTCGAGCACGCGCTCGCTGCGGTTCAGCAGCAGCGCCTGCGCCATGAGCGCCACGATAAACGGCTGTGAGATCGTCTGGCCCTCAAGGATCGGCAGCGCGTGATCGCCATACGCCTGGTCGCGCGTCTCTTCGGGCACGAATAAATGGCGCGGCACGCTGGCCATCGCGTCGAGCACGCTCTGATCGTGTATCCCGCGCCGCTCGAGCTGGTTGCGCACCATGGTGTAGCGTTCGTGTTTTGAGTCCATATCACTCCTCCGCTGCCGGTATTATACCGCAGTCGGCAGAATACGGCTGGCTGTCGTACAGCCTCGGTGACAAAGTAGCGCTGGCCGAAGTCAATCACACCATGCGCGGCAGGCCGGCCGCCCTGGTAACAATCTGGTATGGTGCAGTTGCTAGACTCTCTCCAGTTAATAGCTCGACACAGCAGCGCCGCCACGCAGCGGCCAAGCAGGAAGCAGAACAATGTTGCACAACGTCTCAGATGCCGAGTTGGTTGTTCGTGCGAAAGAGGGTGATCACGGTGCGTTCACGCAGATCTACGAGCGCTACGCGCCGGCGATCTACCGCTACATCTACTTCCGCATCGGCGAGGTCGAGCTCGCCGAAGATCTCCAGGCCGAGGTCTTCTTACGAATGCTTGAGGGGATTCACCGGTATGAAGATCGTGGCTGGCCCATCTCGGCGTGGCTGTATCGCATCGCGCGCGACCGAACGATCGACGTTATGCGGCGGCGGCGCAACCGCCAGCAGGTTCCGCTCGATTCCTGGGGCGGCTGGTGCGATGGCCCTGAAATCAGCGTTGGCGCACAGCTAGAGTACGAGGAGCTGACCAGCACGCTGGATGACCTGACGGCCGAGCAGCGCCAGGTGATTCAGATGCGCTTTCTTGCCGAGATGTCGATCCAAGAGGTCGCGCAGAAGCTGGGCCGTACCGAAGGCTCGGTGAAAGCGCTCCAGCATCGCGGCCTCCAATCGCTAGCCCGCCGGCTGCAAACAACCGCCGTAACCGCATAGCAATATTTGGCCCGACGCAGCCGCTCGCCAGTAAGCCTGGCGGGCGGCTTGTTGTATGCGCGCTAGCCGAACCGGCCGGTCACATATTGTTCGGTGCGGGTATCGCGTGGCGACACAAACAGCTGGTTGCCGGGGCCATACTCAACGCATGAGCCGTTGAGGAAAAAAGCCGCCGCGTCGGCCACGCGCGCGGCCTGCTGGATGCTATGCGGCACGATCACGATCGTGTAGTTCGCTTTGAGATCGAGCAGCATATCCTCGATCTTGCCGGTCGAGATCGGGTCGAGCGCGGCAGTTGGCGCGTCGAGCAGCAACACCTCGGGGCCAAGCGCGAGCGCGCGCGCGATGCTCAGGCGCTGCTGCTGGCCTCCCGAAAGGTTCAACCCCGAGCTATCCAGCCGATCCTTTACCTCGTCCCACAGAGTCGCCGCGCGGAGTGATCGCTCGACCGCCTCATCGAGTTGGCGGCGTTCGCGCTTGCCGGACAGCCGCAGCCCATAGCTCACATTATCGTAGATCGACATTGGCAGTGCCACCGGCTGCGCGAACACCATCGCGGCGCGGCGGCGCAAGGCCGGCAGGTCGACGCCGGGCACGAACAGGCTGGTGCCATCCATGCGGATATCGCCGCTGTGGCGTTCGTTGGGCTCGAGCTCGGCCATACGGTTGATCGAGCGCAGGAAACCGCTCTTACCGCTGCCGGCCGGCCCAAACACCGCCAGCACGGCATTGCGCGCAACCGAGAGCGTAATGTCGTTCAGCACGGTATCGCGGCCATATGCCAGCGTATAATGATCAAATTCGATTTTGCTATCCATAGCGCCTTTACACTTACCGCCGCACTTGGCGGCGCACCAGGCGGGTAATCAGCGAGCTGGCGATGATATTGATCAGCAGCACCGTCACAATCAGCACTGCGCCGGTAGCGTAGGCTTTTTCGAGCGAAATGCCCTCGACTGCCAGGATGTAGAAGTGCACTGCCATGGTGCGCACGGGCGAGAACGCCGACTTAGGCAGATTAAGCGCGGTGCCGGCGGTAAAAATCACCGCAGCGGTCTCGCTGACGGCGCGGCCAAACGCCAGGATGACGCCTGTGACAATGCCGGGCAGCGCGCTTGGCAGCACCGCCGTGGTGACCATTTGCCAACGCGTGGCGCCCAGGCTATAGCTGACATTGCGGTAGCTCTGGGGCACGGTTCGGATCGCCTCTTCGGTGGTGCGGATGATTGTCGGCAGCACCATGAGCGCCAGTGTCAGGCCGCCCGCGAGGATCGACCAGCCCATTTGCAGGTAGGTAACGAAGAAGATAAAACCGAACAGGCCGAAGATGATCGAGGGCACACCGGCCAGCGACTCGGTGCCAAAGCGGATCGCGCGCGTCAGCAGGCTTTCGTGGGTATATTCGGTGAGGTAGATCGCCGCGCCGACGCCGAGTGGTGTCGCGATCAGCAGCGACACCGCGCCAAGCACAATAGTGCCGACAATCGTGGGGAAGATACCGCCGTCGCGGCCGAGATTCTCGGGCGAGCCGCTCAGGAAGCCCCAGCTGATCGAGGGCAGGCCACGGATCATAATCAGGCCGACGACAAGCGCCAGCACGGCCAGCGTCAGCACGGCGGCTGCCCAGATGCAGCCAAAGGCGATGCGTTGAGTGCGCGCAGTGGTCATGCACTTCTCCGGCTGGTAGCGGGGCGCCGCACAAATGTGGTGGCGAGCGCGTTTAAGATCATGATAAAAATAAACAGCACAACGCCGGTGCCAAACAGGGCCTGGCGATGATCGCCGCCGGCGTAGGCCATTTCGAGGCCGATGTTGCTGGTGAGCGTGGTGGCCGGCTGGAGCGGCGAAACCGGAATATTCAGCGAGTTGCCGATCATCATGATCACGGCCATGGTTTCGCCGAGCGCGCGGCCCATGCCCAGGATCACGCCAGCGATAATGCCCGAGCGCGCGGCAGGCAGGATCACACCGATGATCACCTGCCAGTGCGACGAGCCCAGCGCCACCGCGCCCTCGCGAATAGCCAGCGGCACTGCGCGCATAGCATCTTCGGAGATTGCGATTATCGTGGGCAATATCATGAAGCCAAGAATGATCGCGCCGGTAAGCACGCTCAGGCCCGGCCCGCCCAGCGTCGCACGGATCAGCGGCGCCAGCAGCGTGAGGCCGATAAAGCCATAGATCACCGAGGGAATACCGGCCAGCAGCTGGATCGCCGGGCGCATCAGCACTGCGAGGCGCGGCGGCGCCAGCTCGACCATGAAGACCGCCACGGCCAGGCCAAGCGGAACGCCTATCAGCAGCGAGCCAAACGTGAGCCACAGCGAGCCGACGATCATCGGCAGAATGCCAAACTTCGGCACTTTCGCGGTTGGATTCCACTCGGTGCCGCTGAGGAACTGCCACAGGCCAACTTTTGCAATCAGCGGCACGCCGGCCTGAAAGATGAAATAGGTGATCAGGCCCAGCGCGATCAGCGCGCCAAGGGCTGTGGCGAGCAGCAGAACGCCAATGCCGCGCTCTTTCATCGCGATGCCGCTCCTTTCACCAGGCCGAGCTTTTGCAGCTCTTGCTGGCCTTCATCGCTCATAACAAACTTGACGTATTGTTCGGCCAGCGGGCTGAAGGTATGATTTTTCTGCCAGATAAATAAAAACGGCCGGACAAACTTGTAGCTACCGGCCTCGACATGCGCCACCGACGGCGCTACATTGTCGATCGTCAATGGCTTGACGCTTGAGTCGACGATGCCGAGCGAAATATAGCCGATGGCATTGGGATCCTCGGCCACGACCTGCCGGATGGCGCCGTTCGAGCCTTGGCGCAGCGCGCTGGTGGTAACCTGCTTGCCTTTCATCACCAACTCGTCGAACGCGCTGAAGGTGCCTGACCCAGCTTCGCGGATCACGAGGTTGATCGGCTCATCCGGGCCGCCAAACGCCTTCCAGGTGCGAATCTTGCCGGAAAAGATATCTTGCACCTGCGCAAGGCTCAGCTGGGAAACCGGGTTGTCGGGATGCACGATCACGGCCAGCGCGTCACGGGCGATCACCAGCTCGTCGAGCTTGGCGGCCTCTTCGGGCTTGAGCTGGCGCGACGACATGCCGATCTCGGCCACGCCGTCGATGGCGGCCTGGATGCCTGCGCCCGAGCCGAGCGATTGGATATTGATCGCCGTGCCGACGTGGGCGCGCTGGTACATTTCGGCAAGGTGCTCGGCGAACGGCGCGACCGAAGTCGAGCCGGTAACCGTCAGGCCCGACTGATCTTGGCCGCAGGCGGTGAGCAGCAGCAGCGCCAGCCACAGCAAATACCGCCAGCGTACCGACGGGCGTCGGGGCGTGGCGGCGTATGGCGGCAACGAGCAAACGATGTGCATCAAATGGTTGTCTCTGGTATATTAAGCAATTATTAAAAGCGTGCGTATTATACCATGTTCTTACAGGCAGGCACCGGCGGTGGAGCGTCACATCGCGCCCACCGCGCCGGCAGGCGGGGCGATCGTCCATGCTGCAGCGCGCTGCGGGGCACGGCTCTGGAGGAGCGTACACGGATGAGTCTTGACATGGATCCAACCGCATTCGAGGGGCCGGATCTCGACGCGCTGATCAGCGCGGCCGGCGGCGTGGTATACCGGCGCAACGCCCGCGGCCAGATCGAGATCTTGCTGATCAAGAAACAGGGCGGCTTCTGGACGCTACCAAAGGGCCGGATCAAGCCAGGCGAAGAAGAGCGCTTAGCCGTAGCCCGCGAGGTAGCCGAAGAAACCAGCATTACGGGCGAAGTTGAGCAGCTGGTGGGCCAAGTCGTTTATACTATTCAGAAGGCTGGGCGGCCGCGCCGCAAAAGTGTGACGTACTACCTGGTTCGGGCGGTTTCGGGCCGGCCGCGGCCGCAGGCAAAAGAGCGCATCGTGCGCACGCGCTGGTTTCCGCTCACGGCAGCGCTGCGGCGCATCCGGCGCAAGCGCGTGCGCAACATTGTGCGCGATGCGCGGGCGCTGTTGCTGGGCGGGCCAGAGGCAAAGCAGAGCTAATATCGCATGCGCCTGATCATTCTGCAGCTGGTTCGGCTGTTCTACCCGCGCATCGAGGTGCGCGGGCTTGATCGGCTGCCCACCGGGCAGCCGATGCTCATGGTTGCGAACCATCCCAATGGCCTGCTCGACGCGCTGGTGCTGATGATTGGGCTGCGCCGGCACGTGGCGTTTCTGGCGAAAAGCACGTTTTTCGCCAACCCGGTGGGCCGCGTGCTCATGGCGGCGTTTGGCGCACTGCCGGTGTATCGCCCGCGCGACGAGGGGCTGGCGGGCGGGGCGCAGGGCGACCGCAGCAGCCGCAACGAGGCAACCTTCGCGCGCTGCCGCGAGCTGCTGCAGCGTAATCACCCGCTCGCGCTGTTTCCCGAAGGCACGACGCACTCGCATACCACAATGCTGCCGCTGCGCACTGGCGCGGCGCGGATCGCGCTAAGCGCCGAGGCCGAAACCGGCTGGGCGATCGATCTGCGGGTGGTGCCGGTAGGACTGTGGTACCAGGACAAAGCACGCTTTCGCTCGGCGGCGCTGGTGGTGGTAGGGCGGCCATTTACGATCGACGATCTGGCAGCGCTGTACGCCAGCGACCCGCACGGCGCCGCCGACCGCCTGACCGAGCGGATCGACATGTATCTCGACGAGGTGGTGCTGCAGGCCGAGAATGCCGAGCTGCTGAAGGGCCTGCCGCTGGTGGCGGCCTGGACAGCGCCACACGAGCCGCAGACGCTTGAGGAGCAGCACGCCCGCACTGCCGCGCTGCTAGCGGCATACCAGCGCCTGCGGGCAACCGACCCAGCCAGGCTCGCGGCGCTCGAGCAACAGGCGCGGCGCTACGCGCGGGTGCTGCGCACCTTCGGCATAACCGATCCGTGGGATCTCGAGCTGAGCGCAGTGCGGCGCGGGCGCCTGTTTGGGCTGGGGCTACTGCTGCTGGCGCTGTTGGCGCCAGCGCTCGCCGGATTCGTGCTGAGCTACGCGACCTACCGGCTAGCGGCGCCGCTGACGCCGGTGCTGCTGGGCAAATTCGAAGAGACAACCAGCACCGGCAAGCTGATCATCGGCACCGTGCTGGTGGTGCTTGGCTGGGTCATTGCGGCGCTGATCGCCGGATGGCTGGTGAGCGGCTGGTGGGGGCTGGCGCTGCTGATAGCCGCGCCGGCGCTGGCCTATGCCGCGCTGCGCTGGGGCGAGTTCTGGCGCGAGTTCCGCGAGGCGCTGGGCTACACCTGGCTGACGCTGCGGCACCGCGCGCTGGTGCGCGAGCTGGTGGCGCGGCGCACGGCGCTAGCCGAGCAGGTAGGCAGGGCCGTGCAGGCGGCGCAGAACTGAGACTTACAGGCCATATCACCACCATACACGGCACGGTAGTACAGGCATGGGTTCAAGCCATAGCATGAAGGACCGTGATGCCCGAGTACCATCTACGAATCAAGGAGCTGCCGGCCGGCGCGCAGCCGCGCGAGCGCCTGCGCGACCTGGGCGCGCAGGCGCTAAGCGACGCCGAATTGCTGGCGATCGTGCTGCGCGTAGGCGTGCCCGGCACGAACGTACTGCTGCTGGCGCAGCAACTGCTGGTGGAACAGGGCGGCTGGCCGGGGCTGCTGCGCTGCGACTACGGCGAGCTGTGCCGGCGGCACGGCATCGGCGAAGCCAAAGCCGCCACGCTGAAAGCCGCGCTGGAGATCGGGCGGCGCCTGCTGCTGGCCGACCCGGCCGAGCGTTTGCAGATCAAAAACCCCACCGACGCCGCGCAGCTGCTCATGCTCGAAATGGGCCACCTCGACCAGGAGCACCTGCGAACCGTGCTGCTCGACACGAAAAACCGCGTCCAGGCGGTATCGACTGTCTATGTCGGCAGCCTGAATGCCTCGCTGGTGCGCGTGGGCGAGGTGTTCAAGGCAGCGCTGCGGCACAACAGCGCCGCGCTGATTGTTGCGCACAACCACCCATCGGGCGACCCAACGCCCAGCCCCGAGGATGTGCTGGTAACGCGCGAGATCGTTTCTGCCGGCAAGCTCCTCGATGTCGAAGTGCTCGACCACCTTGTGATCGGGCAGGGCCGCTTCGTGAGCATGCGCGAGCGCGGGCTTGGCTTCAGCCGCTAGTTTTGCACCACCGGCAGGTAATCGAAGAACAGGTCGATCGCGGCGACCCGCAGGCGGCTCAGGTGGCTCAGGCGCGCGATAAAGCGCAGGCTCTGCGGGTCGCCGCCGGATGCGATGCCAGTGAAATCCCAGCGCTGATGCTGCTCGTCGTAGAAGAACAGCATGAGCTTGTTCGCGTCGGCGCCGCTGAGATCCTGGGGCGTATAGCTCAGCTCGGCGGTTATCTGCTTGGTGCCGTTGAAGCTGCGCAGCTCCTGGCCGCCGGCCGCTGCGGTTACTTCAAAGCCGAGCTGGGTCGGCTGGCCAGGCGGGGCGGTATCGAACACGCGCGGCGCGACCAGCAGGTCGACTGGCTGGCTGAAGGTATTAAGCGGTACGGTGATCGTCACCAGGCTGGTCGTGCCGACAATATCGTTCAGCGCGCCAGCGCCAATCGCCGCCTCGACCTGACCCTGCGCATTTGGCGCCACGATCGCGCGGCCAGCCGGCGCCTTCGTGAACGGCTCAACGTTCACCAGCCCCTGCCCACAAATCAGCTCGGCGGGCGACGACCCCGGCGCTGGCGCGGCCGAGTTCTGGCAGGTGAGCGAGTCGTTGGATAGGATCTGCGGCCCGCCCGCGTCGTTCCACCACTGCCACCCAGCCTCAAGCTGCCCGCTGCTGATATTGAGCGCCTTGAGGCCAATGCCGTTGCTCACAAAGCTGTTGTAGCTCAGCCCAAGCACCGACTGGCCCGCAGGCTTGCCATTGACGCGCAGCCCGAGCAAATTGCCGGTGATCAGGTTATTGCGCATGGTCAGGCGCACGCTATTGCCGAGCGTGTAGTCGGCGCTGACGCCAACCGTATTGGCGCGCAGCAGGCTTTCGAGCAGATCGACGCGGCGCGGCGCGGCGCCTGGCGCAAGCGTGGAGGTGGGAGTGATCGACAGGCCAGACAGGCCGTTCTCAAGTGTCACCGACTGCAGCAGAATGTCGCCGGCGGGCTGGACGACTTCGAGGCCGGCCCAATCGTCGCCGGCGGCGTGCAGCCAGATCTGGCGCGCGTGGGTGCCGCGCGCCTGCAGGCCGCCGTCGATGCGCAGGCCCGTGGCTTTGAGAAACTGCACCTCGACGCCAGGCTCGATCGTGAGCGTGGCGGCGGCAGCGACGGCAATCGGCGCTGTGACCAGGTACGGGCTGTTAGCCAGCGTCCAGGTCGTGCTGGTGGTAATGTTTGAGCTAATCAGCGTCTTCGGCGAGTTGACGGCCACAGCCGGCGTGACGGCAAGCCCGGCTGCTGCGAGCAGCCCGGCGAGCATGGCCAGGCAGGCGATGATCCGAAGCAGGGGCATGGGATGCGGTTTGTTCATTGTCGTCCCCACGCGAGCGATTATAAGCCGGTATTAGAGGAAACGTACGATCCAAATGGGAAGGGCACGTAGATAACAAAAATGTCATTTGGCTAGGCTATTCGAGCGGTATTGCCACCTCGACGCGCGTACCGCTGCCGCTGCCGCTATGCATGCGCATGGTGCCGCGCAGCATATGGGCGCGCTCTTGCATGCCAATCAGCCCAAAACCACGCCGCTCGGACGGCGTGCCGGCCGACGCCTGAGCCGCATCAAAGCCGCGGCCATCGTCGGCGATCACCAGCAACACCTGGCTACCGCTCAGCTGGAGCGACAGCGCGACGTGTGCGGCCTGGGCGTGGCGGCGTACATTCACCAGGGCCTCCTGGGCGATGCGATACAGCGCCTCTTCGACGCGGGCGGGCAGGCGCGGGCTGATCGGCGGCAGATCGGCCCGAATGGCGATCTGCGTCTCGCCGGCGAAGCGTTGGGCCAGCTCGGCCAGCGCGGCGGGCAGCGCCTGGCGCTCGAGTGGGCCGGCGCGCAGATCGAGCACCGAGCGGCGGGCTTCGTCGAGGCTCTCGCGCGTACGTTCGAGCGCCTGGCGGATGCGGGCGCGGGCGCGCTCGGGGGCGCTCGCGAGCAAGGCATCGGCCGCCTCGAGCTGCAGCGCAATGCCGGTTAGCTCCTGGGCCAGCGTATCGTGCACCTCGCGCGCCAGGCGATTGCGCTCTTCGACCAGGGCCACGCGCATGGCCTGCTCGGCCAGCTGGGTGCGCTCTATCGCCGTGGCGATCTGATGACCGATCGCCGACAGGATCTCGATATCTTGCGGCGTAAAAACATCCCACTGCGGCGTGGCAACGTTCATGATTCCAAGCATGCGCTCGCCTTTCACGAGCGGCACGCTGGCGTGGTAGGCCAGGCCCTGGCGGTCGCCAGCGGCGCCGCGCAGCCGGCTGCATTCGACGACCTGGGCGCCGGTGTGCAGCGAGCCGGCGCATGCGAGCTTCTGGCACTCGCACTCACCCTCCCAGGCCGGCCCAGGAAAAGCAAGCGCAGGCGGAAGCTCGTGCGATGTAGCCAGCGCGAAGGCCAGCTGCTCGTCGGCAAGGAACAGCCAGCCGGTGTGGAGCTGCAGCAGCTCGATCACCAACGGCATAGTACCAGCAAGAGTTTGGCGCAGGCTTACGCCATTATTGAGCGTTTCGGCGATCACCTTGAGCGTGGCAAAATAGCGCACCTGGCGGTCACGCTGCTGCTCGCGGCGCTGGATATCGCTCATTGCTTGGCCTCGGCAATTAAAATGGATGTCTATTGTACCATGCGGCGCGTGCGCGGATATCGGCGGCTTTGACGTCGCCCTGAGCACCCCTACCCTTGGCCGGGGCATCATCTGCGTAGGAGCTATGCACGTGCGTTAGAAGTTGGCTGAAAAGGGTGGTTTGGAGGGACGCAGTCCCTCTAAATATCCACTTTTTCTGGCGGGTGGCGGCCACGAATGTGGCCGCCACC
>CALLYN010000502.1 GCA_937858455.1 uncultured Kouleothrix sp. | reverse complement strand
ATGTCAACACCGCCATCCATGTCGGCCAGGCCCGCGGCGTGGCGCTGCTGGCGCTTGCGCAGGCCGGCGTGCCAACCCACGAGTACAAGCCCACAGCCGTGAAGCAGGCGGTTGCTGGCTACGGCGGCGCCGATAAAAAACAGATGCAGGAGATGGTGCGGCTGACTCTGAAGCAGCCGACGATTATCAAGCCCGACGACGCGGCAGACGCGGTGGCGATCGCAATTTGCCACGCGTATACCGCGCCGATGCTGCGCCGTATCGCCGAAACTGGTAAAAAATGATTTTCAGCATTGCATGCGATATCTTCCCTGCATTCTTTCACCATTCGTTAAAGCAATGTTGTATGTGCTAGAATCGTAAAAAATACCCCCTTGAAGCCGCCATGATTCTGTGGTATAGTGCACTTTGCATAACATGGCCAGGCCGTTTTAATAGAAAGCCGGACCCAGTGAACGATACACTCGATCTGCTGTTGTCCACGGCCCGCGACAAGCGGCACCTCGCCTCCGCCCCTGCCTACGATTACCTGGCACCGCCCGCTTACGCTTCCGCTGCTAGCCCCACCACTGGTGCGTCTAGCGCCGAGCTCGATCCATACGCCACTGTGGCAGCCGACGACGAGGCGCTCGGCGATGATCTTGATGCCGGCCTCGATGAGCAGGGCATTGCCGCCGACGACCCGGTGCGGATCTACCTGCGCGAGATCGGGCGCGTCGGGCTGCTGAGCGCGCCTGAAGAGCAGCGTCTGGCGCGGCAGATCGAGGCAGGCGAGCAGGCCGACACGCGGCTGGCGGGTGGCGATTGTGAGGCCGGCGAGCGCGCCGAGCTGCTCCGCTGCTCGGCCGAGGGCCAGGCAGCCCGTGAGCATCTGATCCAGGCGAATCTACGCCTGGTCGTCTCGATCGCGAAAAAGTACCTTGGCCGCGGCCTGTCGTTCCTCGATCTTATCCAGGAAGGCAATATCGGCCTGATGCGCGCCGCCGAAAAATTCGATTATCATCGCGGCTTTAAGTTTTCTACCTACGCCACCTGGTGGGTGCGCCAGGCGATCACCCGCGCGATCGCCGACCAGAGCCGCACCATTCGCCTGCCGGTGCATGTCGGCGAAACGATCAACCGCGTGCTGCGCACGGCTAACCGCCTGCAGCAGTCGATGGAGCACGAGCCTACCCCCGACGAAGTGGCGCTTGAGCTGGGCTTGTCGGGCGAAAAGGTGCGCCGCGCGCTTGAGGCCTCGCGTCAGACGCTCTCGCTCGAGTCGCCGGTTGGCGCCGAGGGCGACGCAGTGCTGGGCGATTTTATCGAAGACCGGGCTGGCGCGCTGCCGCTCGATCAGGCTGCCAAGCACCTGCTGCGCGAGCAGATCGATATCGCCTTGCAGAAGCTGCCCGAGCGCGAGCGGCGGATTATTCAGCTGCGCTATGGCCTGGCCGACGGACAGTATCGCACGCTCGAAGAGGTTGGCCGCGAGTTTGGCATCACGCGCGAGCGGATCCGCCAGATCGAGGCCCGTGTGCTGCGTAAGCTGCGCCATCCGGCATATGGCCGCCACCTGCGCGGCTACCTCGAGTAGCGCCAAGCTGGGATGAAAACATAGGCTGCCGTGTGGGTCGGGGGTGGCGAAGCCACCCCCTTACTGCAGCAGCGCCAGCACTGTGCCCACTGTTGCGCCCACGCACAGCACTGCGAGCATACCCGCCGGCAGATCGAGCGGGTGGTTCGAGCGCGGGTGGCGTGCCAGCATGGTCATCCCGATCAGCGTGGCGGGCAGCGCCAGCAAGCCGCCGAAGATCGCGAGCGACACCGCCGAGGCCCCGGCCAGCACGCTGCGCAGCCGCGTGCCGCCGGCCAGCGCCGCGTTCGAGAAGCCCGGATCCAGCCAGATCATCACGCCGATCGGCGTGGCGAATGCCGCGATAATGTAGGCCGAGCCGTAGAGCGCCAGCCGTGCGAATGGTGAGGCGCTGATCTGCCATACCTGCGCCTGCGCCAGCGCCAGGCTCAGCACCCCGATCAGCGTTGCCAGGTGGATCAGCTGGTCGAGCAGAAATGGCCCGATCGGCGGCCCAGGAATACGATCGCCAAACCGTACCTTCCACCAGTCGGCCGCGAAGTGCACGGCGGTGATCGCCAGCATCGCGGGGACGAGCGCCAGCGCCGCGCGGTCGAGCAGTGGCAGCGTCAGCATGCAGCCGAGCACGATCGCGCAGTGGATCAGCAGGCCGTCCACCCGGCGCTTGCGCAACACCAGCCAGTAGGGCTGCAGCACGAAATCGGCGACGAGGTGCGCGAACACGAACAGGTACAGCATGGGCGAGCTCCTTGCCTTCAAAGGTCCGTTAGCCGGGCGAATCGCCGGAGTGTTCGAGCTGGTCGAGATCGATCACGCTGACGCGCGCGCGCTCGACGCGGATGAGGCCCTGGCCGCGCAGGTTTGCGAGCACGCGGTTCACGGTCTCGCGCGTGGTGCCCGATAGGCTGGCCAGGTCGTCTTGGGTCAGGTGGATGTCGATCCGGATCTCGCCGCCGTCGGCGGTGCCGTAGCGCGCGGCCAGGCTGAGCAGCTGCCGCACCACGCGCTGCGAGGCCGACATGTTCGCCAGCTGCTCGGCGGCCATATTTGCCTGGCGAATGCGCGCGGCCATGACCTCGAGCACCGAGGCGGCGATCGGCGGGCAGGCGTTGATGGTGTCGAGAAACGCCGCGCGGTGCAGCGTCAGCGTGGTGGTGTGGCACATAGCCTCGGCGCTAGCGGCGCGCGGCTGGCCGTCGAGCAGCGCCATCTCGCCAAAGAAGTCGCCGTCGCGAAACAGCGTCACCGTCAGCTCCTGCCCGGCCTCGCTGGTGGTGTAGATCCGCACCTGCCCGGCTACGATGATATACAGTGTGCTGCCGATACTGCCCTGGTGGAAGATGATCTCGCCGCGCTGAAATGCCCGCGACCCGACGCTGCGCGCCAGGAGCGCCAGCTGTTCGCTGCTAAGCCGCCGAAACGCGGTGACGCGCTTGAGCAGTTCGAGCTTGTTCATCGGTTCCCCCATTGTATGTCCAATGAAGTCTATTATAAAAGCGCGCCGGCGCCAGCACTATGATGTTTGTCACGCACCGCGTTTGGCAAGCCGCCAAGCCTCTGGTATCATAGCGCCGTGATATGGACTATTTCGGATCTGCATCTTTCGTCGGTGAAGCCAAAGCCAATGGATATCTTTGGCGACCGCTGGAAACAGCACCCGCAGCGCGTGGCGGCGGCGTGGCGCGCGCGCGTGCGCGACGCCGACACCGTGCTGATCGCCGGCGATATTTCGTGGGCGCTTAAGCTGCCCGAAGCCCTGCCCGACCTAGCCTGGATCGACGCGCTGCCGGGGCGCAAGGTGCTTTCGCGCGGCAACCACGACTACTGGTGGGAGAGCACCGGGCGGGTGCGCCGCCAGCTCCCGCCTTCGCTGGCAGTGGTCCAGGGCGACGCGCTTGATCTTGGCGATGTGGTGGTGTGTGGCACGCGTGGCTGGATCACCCCCGATACCCCCGGCTTCAAGCCCGACGAAGATCAGGTGGTGTATAACCGCGAGCTGATCCGGCTCGATCTGGCGCTCCAGGCCGCGCGCAAGCTGGCCGCCGGCGCCAAGCCGATTGTCGTCATGGTGCATTACCCGCCATTCCTCGATCATCGGCCTACCGAGTTTGCCCGGCGCATCGCGGCTTCCGGCGCCGTCGCTTGCGTGTATGGCCACCTGCATCGCCCCCACGATTGGGCCGTCGCCACCCAGGGCGTGGTCGACGGCGTGTACTACCAGCTTACCTCCTGCGACTACCTGGGCTTCGGCCCGGTGGCGGTGCGCGGCCTTGGCCACGAGGCTGCCGGCACCGTGCCTCCTCCGCCTGAATAGCGCGCCGTCCACGGCGAGCTTACTTCGTTTCAAGCCACCTAAGCAATGCAGTTTGGAGGGCGCGGCCTGCCAGGCATGCGACCGCTGAGCTACTGCCGAGCACGTCTTTTTCGGTAGAAAATATGTGCTGATTTTCATGGACAAAACCGCGATTTAGCGGTATAATATGCAGAGAATCGAGCCGTGCATTAAGTACGAGAAATTATCAGCCGGCGGCTTTTTGCCGCCGCTGATCGCGTTCTGGAGGCGTCATGGAAATCGGGATCGTTCGGCCGGTGAGCATCAACGACGAGATGCGCACAGCGTACCTGGAATATGCCATGAGCGTGATCGTGTCGCGGGCGCTGCCCGACGCGCGCGATGGCCTCAAGCCTGTTCAGGTGCGCATTATGTACGGAATGTGGGACATGGGCGTGCGCCACAACCAGCCGTACAAGAAAAGCGCGCGTATCGTCGGCGATGTGCTCGGCAAGATGCACCCGCACGGCGATACGGCGGTGTACGATGCGCTGGCGCGCCTGGCCCAGCCCTGGAATATGCGCTACCCACTGATCGACGGGCAGGGTAACTTCGGCAGCGTCGACGGCGACCCGCCCGCCGCCATGCGCTACACCGAGGCGCGCCTCTCGGCGATCGCCGAAGAGCTGCTGTTCGACATCGACAAGGACACGGTCGATTTTCGCGACAACTTCGACGGCACATTCAAAGAGCCAACCGTGCTGCCCGCGCGCCTGCCAAACCTGATGCTCAACGGCGCGGCCGGCATCGCCGTAGGTATGGCCACGAACATCCCGCCGCATAACCTCACCGAGCTGTGCGATGCGATCATGCACCTGATCGACAACCCCGATGCCACGGTCGAAGACCTGATCAAAATCATCCCCGGCCCCGACTTCCCCACCGCCGGCATGATCCTCGGCACCGAAGGCATTGTGAACGCCTACAGCACTGGCCGCGGCCACATCACGCTGCGCGCCAAGGCGCATATCGAAGAGGCCGCGCGTGGCGCGTACAATATCGTCGTCACCGAGCTGCCCTACCAGGTGAACAAGGCCCGGCTGCAAGAGCGCATCGCCGAGATGGCTAAAGAGCGCAAGATCGAGGGCGTGCGCGACGTGCGCGACGAATCCGACCGCAGCGGCATGCGCCTGGTGATCATCCTGAAGCAGGACGCCCAGCCGAAAAAGGTGCTCAACGCGCTGTACAAGCACACCCAGATGCAGACGACTTTTGGCGTGAACATGCTGGCGCTGGTCGAGGGCGGTTTGCAGCCGCGCGTGCTGACGCTCAAGCGCATGCTGCAAGAGCACATCGATCATCGCCGCGAGGTGATCCGCCGGCGCACCGCGTTCGATCTGGCCAAGGCCCGCGCGCGCGCGCATGTGCTCGAAGGCCTGAAGATTGCGATCGATAACCTCGACGAGGTGATCCGCATCATTCGCGAGTCGCGTAACGCCGATAGCGCGCGCAACAACCTGATGCGCAACTTCAAGCTCACCGAGATCCAGGCCCAGGCCATTCTCGAGATGCAGCTGCGCCGCCTGGCCGCGCTTGAGCGCAAAAAGATCGAAGAAGAGTATAAAGAGGTCATCAAGCTGATCGCCGAGCTTGAAGATATTCTGGCCAACCCGCGCAAGCTGCTGCACCTGATCAAGACCGACCTGCAATACCTCAAAGAGAAGTACGGCGACGAGCGGCGCACCCGGATCATCCCCGACGCCGACGGCGAGGTGAGCGACGAAGACCTGATCCCCGATATCAAGGTGCTGGTGACGCTCACCGAGCGTGGCTATGTCAAGCGCATCAACGCCGATACCTACCGTACCCAGCGGCGCGGCGGGCGCGGCATCAGGGGCATGGTCACGCGCGAGCAGGACGTCGTGCGCCACATCCTCACCTGCATGACGATGGACGACCTGCTGTTCTTCACCGATCGCGGCAAGGTCTACCAGCTGAAGGCCCACGAGGTGCCCGACGCCGGGCGTACGGCCAAAGGTCTGCCGCTCGTGAACCTGATCGCGCTGGAGCCGGGCGAGCAGGTGACGTCGATCCTGGCCGTGCCCGATTTTGACGAGGGCGAGTACCTGATTATGGCCACGCAGCGCGGCAAGATCAAGCGCACCATTCTGAAAGAGTACAGCCAGGTGCGCTCGAATGGCCTGATCGCGATTGGCCTCGAGGAAGGCGATCTGCTGGGCTGGGTCTCGATGACACAGGGCAACGAAGATGTGCTGCTCACGACCATGCGCGGCCAGACGATCCGCTTCCGCCAGGAGGAAGTTCGCCCCATGGGCCGCCCCGCGAGTGGCGTGATCGGCGTGAACCTCTCCGACAACGACCGCGTGATTGGCATGGATCTGGTGCAGAATGGCGGCTCGCTGCTGGTGATGACGGCTAATGGCTTCGGTAAGCGCACCGCGCTCGACGAATACCCCTCCAAGGGCCGTGGTACCGGTGGCGTGATCACGATCAAGCTGCGCCCAGCCGACCAAGTGGCCGCCGCGCGCGTGGTGTACGATACCTCGCTGCTGACATTTATCACCACCGGCGGCACGGTGATGCGCTGCCTCGCCGGCGAGATCTCACTGCTGGGCCGCTCGACGCAGGGCGTCACGATCCTGAATGTGGTCAAGGGCGATCACGTCGCCGCGCTGTCGGTCGAGGAGCCGGCCGACGACGAGGAGCGCAGCCAGAATGTGCTGATCACGATCAACAACGACGGCAGCGATGGCGTGGTCAGCGGGAAGTAATACCAATACGGCCTAGTCGCGTGCCTCAAGCTCGATCGCGACTGGCCGCTCGAGCAATCCGTTCACGGCCAGCTGCGGCGGGCGCGGGCGCGGCAACAGCAGCGCTGTGCCCTCGCGGCGCATCATCTCGACGAACACCTCAACAAACTGGCCATCCCAGTGTGTGCCACGGCCATTCATCAGAATATGAAATGCCTGCTCGGCCTCCATGGCCCGGCGATAGGCGCGGTGTGAGGTCATGGCATCGTAGGCGTCGGCAATCGCCACGATCCGCGCCTCCTCGCGCACCTGCGGGCCTTGGAGGTGGCGCGGGTAGCCACGGCCATCCAGGCGCTCGTGGTGGCACTCGATGATCGGGATGACGTCGCGCAGCGCCTTGATCTTGCGCAGGATGTCGGCGCCAATCGTCGGGTGCGACTGCATGATCGCGTACTCTTCTTCGCTCAGCGGGCCTGGCTTGAGCAAAATGTAGTCGCGAATGCCGATCTTGCCGATATCGTGCAGCAGCGCGCCGTAGTGAATATACTCCACCCGCTGGGCCGGAAGGCTCAGCACTTCGCCCAGCCGCACGGCGTAGCGCCGCACCTGCTCGGAATGCCCGGCTGTGTACGGGTCGCGCGCATCGATCGCCGCCGCCAGCGCCGCGATCGTCTGAAGGTTCTGATCTTTCAGCTGCTGGTAGAGCCTGCCGTTGTCGAGCGACGCGGCGATATGCGAGGCGCATACGTTCAGCAGCGTGCGGTCGTCGTTGTCGAAGCCGGGCTGGTCGGCGCTGCGCGCCAGCTGCAGCAGGCCCACTGGCCGATCGCTGGTGCGCAGGGTGATGCGGGCCAGGTGCCGTGGGCTGGGCGCGTCGTGGTCGTCGCCAACCAGCTCGATGTGCGCGCGCACGATCGCCTGCTCGTCGTAGCCGCGCACGGCCGCCCGGCTGTTCGGCGCACGGTCGATCCCGGCGCCGCGCTGGGCCAGTAGCTCAAGCTCGTCGTCCTCGGGGTGCAGCAGCGAGAGCGAGAGCGCGCGCGGGGCGAAGCGCCGCCACAGCAGCCGCACGATCTCGCGCACCGCTGTGGCGGTATCGAGCGTCGAGGTGAAGGTCTGGCTCATCTCGTGCAGCGCCACGATCTGCGAGAGGCGCTGCTTCTCTTGCCGCACGCGCCGCCACTCCATCGCGCGCCGCACAGTGCGCTCGAGGTCGTCGACCGTTACCGGCTTGGTGAGATAGTCGAAGGCCCCCAGCTTGAGCGCCTGGCGCGCGGTCTCGACAGTGGCGTGAGCCGTGAATACGATCGCGTCGGTGTCGGGGTAGTGCTCGCGCAGCTCGTTCAGCAGCTCGATCCCGCCCATCTCGGGCATCTGCAGGTCGGTGAATACCAGGTCGTAGCTGGCCTGGCTCAGGTATTGCAGCGCAACGCGCCCATTCTCGGCGGCCACTACCTGGTAGCCGTTCATGCGCAGCAGGCGCACGCAGAAATCGCGTACATTGGTGTCGTCTTCGACGATCAGCAGCCGCGAAGGGCCTTGCTCAGCGGGTTCGGGTGTGGCGAGGGTGCTCATGTCGGTGTACCTTTTGTGCTGCGGGCACGGGCTAGTTTGCCATGTATATCGCCAGGGCGAACCAACCGGATACGCGAGTGGGTCGTAGGTGTATAAACGTTTAGATCGCCGGCAGGCACAATGTAAAGGTGCTGCCACGCCACACGTGGCTCTGCACTTCGACGCGGCCCCAGTGCTCTTGCGCGATCGTGTGGACGGCGTAGAGCCCCAGGCCCAGGCCGCGCGCAATGCCTTTATCGACTTTGGTGGTGAAGCCCGGCTCGAATACGCGGGTCAGCAGGTCGGGCCGGATGCCGCGGCCGGTATCGGCGATGGCCACGCGCACCCAGTTGTGCTGCTCGCTCACCTGCACGCTGAGGCGGCGCTCGTCGCTGGTGTTCATGGCTTCGATCGCGTTTTGCAGCAGCTCGAGAAATGCTTGCTCGATCTGCCCGGCCTGCCCCAACACCATCGGCGAGCTTTCGGGCAGCGCGACGTCGAGGTGAATCCCGCTCTCTTGGATGCGGCTGCGCAGCAGCCCCAGTGCTTCGTGCAGCGGCTCGTCGATCACCACCGGGCACTTGCCGGTTGCCGATGGCTGGGCGAAGCGCAGGAAGCGCTCGACAAGCGCGGCAATGCGCTGGCCCTCGACCATGATCTGGGCGATGTCGTCGCGCGTGGCTTGCGGCAGCTGCTGGTCGCGCAGCAGCAGGTGGGTATACCCGAGAATGGTTGTGAGCGGGTTGTTGATCTCGTGCGCGACGCCGGCCGCCAGGTCGGTGACGACCGCCAGCCGCGAGGAAAGCAGCAGGTCGTGCTCGGCGCTGACGTGTGTCTCGCTGGCCGGCGCGCCCAGCGTACGTGCCGCGGGCGCCGCCAGCGCCACAGCGGCGAGGTGCCCAAGCGCCAGGAACAGGGCCGGGTCGAGCGGCTGAAAGGCGCCAAGGCGCGATGACTGAAGATCGATGATCCCAAGGCACGGTTGGCCCTCGCCGATCGGGATCACCAGCTGCGCGCGCGAGCCGGCCAGCGCCGGCAGTGCCAGCGCGTCGTTTTCGATATCGGCCGAGTAGGCCAGCGTACCGTCGCGGAAGGCCCGGCCGGTCAGGCCGTGCTCGAGGCTGGGTGGGATTTGCTGCACCAAGGCGGCCTCTTCCGGGGTGTAGCCGCGGCGCGCCAGCAAGGCCGCGCGGCCCTGCTTGTTGGTGAAGATGCCGCAGTGGCTGGCCTGCGTCAGCGCGAGCGCCGCGTCGACGACCAGCGCCAGCGCAGTGGCCTGGTCGGCCGCCTGGCGTACCCGCGCCTCCAGGCTGCGCAGCTGAGGATCGTGGTTGAGCGGCGCCCCCGCTCGCTGTGCGATGCGCAGCGCCAGCCCAGCCTGCCGCGCGGCCGATAAAGCCAGCCGCTCGTGGCCAGGCGCGAACTCGCCGCTCAGGCTCACGCAGCCGTAGCACTCGTCGCCGGCCAGAATTGGCGCAGCCAGCCAGTCGGGGCCGGCGCCGGGCGTGGGCAGCCGCGCGCCCGCTGCGCGTGCCAGCACTGGCTGGCGCGCAGCCATGATCCGCTGCAGCGCGCCGAGCGTGCTTGGGTTAGCTGGGATCTGGCTGGGGAGCGCGGGGATACCAAACTGCGCCGCGGTTATAATAGCGGCGCCACTGGGGAGCAGGACGGCAATACCGCTGCAAGGCAGCAGCTCGCGCAGCGTGGCGACAAGTTGTTCGTAGACGTCGCGGAGTTCTGACTCCATGGTTTATAGATAATGCTGGCGATGATGAACCATGGTCAAATTCCAGCGCGGTGCGCCCGTGCGAGCGCCAGGCAGCTGCCGCTTGCGCTTGCCACTACGCCGGCCGTGGCCGGCTCTCGAAGAACAGCCGCACGCGGCGCTCAAGCTCTTCGAAATCGAACGGCTTGGCCAGGTAATCGTTGGCGCCGATCCGCCGAGCCTGCTTCTCGGTATCCGGCGTGCCAAACGCGGTGATCAGAATCACATATACATCGCTATAGTCGCGGCGAATGGCCTGGATCAGCTCCATGCCGTCCATGCGCGGCATATTCATATCGGTAATAACCAGTTCGCATGGATGCTTGGCGAGCTGCTCAAGCGCGGCGACACCGTCCTCCGCCTCGATCACCGGGTATCCGCCGTTCGTCAGCATAAACTTATACAGTCGGCGAGTTGCGGCATCGTCCTCGACAATCAGGACGCTAGGAGCGCTGCCATTGGTTACGGCCGGGCTTGTCGGCAATGACATGAGATGACCTCCGTATCCTTGAATCACAAATCTTTCGGGGCATTTTACATCCGGGGCGGCTGCATGCTATTGCCATTGGGCCGCCGGGTCGACGATGCCGTATGCATATGCAGGTACGACTATTTTACCACATGTGAACGTGGTGGCGTCAGCAAAGTTACGATATTTGCGCCACTTTGAAACAACTGTAATCGCGCTGTCATGTCGTGCGGGCGTGCGATATGCTCAGCGGTACGATGCCAGATCGCGCTCTTCGATCGTCGGCATGAAACGCGACATTTCGACCATTTTAAAAATTTTTTGGTGATGCGGGCTTACGTTCATGGCGAAGAGCTTGTTGCCGGCCTTACGCGCCGACACCACGAACTTCAGCAGGGCCGAGATGCCGGCCGAGTTAATAAACGCCACGTTGGCGAAGTCGAGCACGGTGATCGGGCGCATAGCCGCCTGGCTGGCGGTGGCCTCGATCGCCGCAGCCGAATTAGTGTCGACGCTGGTTGTCAATATATGCAGCACGGCGACCTCGCCAAACTCTTCGCGCCGAATCACATCGTTGCTCATGATATAGCGTCCTTCCGGTAGAGCCGTAGTGTCATTACTGTGCCCTGCTGCGACGATCGCACCTCGTAGTCGTCGACGAGCGCGCCAATGAAGTACATGCCGAACCCTCGGTGCATGCCGCCCTCGAGATTGCTCTCGTCGATCGTGCGCCGCGAGAAATTGAGCTGCTCGACGCCTTGGCCTTGGTCGCTGATATGGATCTCGAGCTTGTCGGGCTCGAGCACAAACACAACCTCGACCAGCTTGGTAGCTTCGCGCCGGTTGCCGTGGTCGATCGCGTTATTCACCGCCTCGCTCACGGCGAGCTTGAGATCTTCGACGCGCTCGGGCGGCAGGCCGATCGCCTGGCCAAGCTCGCTCGCGCTGGCGCGCACCACGCGCTCGAAGATCGGGTTCGAAGGAATATTCACGAGCACACGTTCCATGCGCTGTCCTTTTGCCGGTTGTCCGGTGTCTGCTTGGTTCATCGGGAGGCGCGGCGATAGAGCAAATCAACGCTGGCCGATCAGCCGCAGCCCCTGCGCGCGCGCCTGCTGCGCCAGCGTTGAGCTGGCCGGCCCGGCCGCTGGCCCGCCCTGGCGCTGCAGGTGGTCGTAGCGGCGCAGGTAGGCTTTGCCGAGCGAAACATTGCCGATCTGCAGGTAGGCGGCGCCCAGGTAGTACAACGACTGGGTGTGGCCAGGGTTGCGGCGCAGCACTTTTTCGAACAGCGGGATCGCTCGTGCTGGATCAGTCAGCTCTTTGTAGCACACGCCGAGCATAAAATTGGTCTCGATGTCTTCGGGCCAATATTGTAACACGTGCTCAAACTCGCGCGCCGCTAGGTCGTGGCGCTCGCGGCGCATATACATGTAACCGAGATCGTAGCGCAACGAGTGCGCGTCGGGCGCTAATTCCACTGCTTTGCGCCAGGCGGCCAGCGCCCAGCCTTCGCGGCCAATTGCGTTGTACATAAAGCCGAGCAGGTAGTGCGCCTGCGGATCGCGCGGCAGCAGCTGCACCGCGCGCTCAAAGGCGCGCGTGGCTGGCGTGTGTTTGCCAATATCGTAGAGCAGCTTGCCCATGTTCAGGAAGAGCTTGCCGTTGCCGGGGTGCAGCTTGGCGCAGTTGAATAGCACTTCGTAGGCCTCTCGTAGGCGGCGCTGTAGCTTGAGAATGGCGCTGGTGCGGATGCGCGCGTCAACATAATGCCGATCCTGCGGCGGAATACACGTATACTCTTCCAGCGCCCGATCGAGGCGGCGCGCGCGCGCCAGCAGATTTCCCAGCAGATAGCGCGCGTGATACTCGTGCGGCCGCCACTGTAGCAGTGCGCGGTAGATCCGCTCGGCCTCCTCTTCGTAGCCCTGCTGCTTCAGATCCTGGCTGAGGCGGTAGTACCACTGCGCCACTTGCTCCTCCGAGCGTGTCACCAGCACTTCGTCTTGCACCTGGGGCGACACAAATGTCGGCTCGACGCGCAGCGCCTCGGTGAAGCAGCGCTGCGCCAGCTCATAGGCGCCGTGGGCTTGGTGCATCAGGCCCATGTAGTAGCGTGGCTCGGCCGCCTGTGGCCGCGCGCCGCAGGCCTGGTCGTAGTGAATATAAGCGCGCCCGGCGTCGTCCAAGCGCTGGTAGCAGCGCCCCAGCGAGAAGTGCGCCTCGTAAAGCATCGGGTTGTGCTCGAGCGACTCTTTGAATGCGGCGATCGCCCGATCGAGCTGGCCGCGCGCGGCAAAGGCCACGCCGAGGTTGTAGTGCGCCTCAGCCAGCTGCGGGTCGGTCTGCACTGCCTCAAGGTACTCGCGCAGCGCGCCGTCCCAGTCGTCCTGAAAGGCCAGCGCATTGCCGATATACAGGTAGATAATCGCGCGCTCGCGGTCGAAGATCTGGGCCTGCTCTTCACCCTCGACATAGGCGGCGATCAGGGCCGCCTTGAAGTGCTCGATCGCATCGCTGTAGGCGGCGCGCAGGTAGGCGCGGATGCCCTGGCTGAACGCGGCGCCGAGCCGTGTGCCGGCCATAAAGCGCTCGCTCCCGGCGAAGGTATCCAGATCGAGCGGCATGAAATTGAGCGGTTCGTTCACGGTCATCGCGGTCGCTCCAGCCCTTTGCAGAGCCGAGAATCAGGGCCAGCGCTGTGCTTCTCGGTTCTGATACTTAACGGTACTCTTCCAGCGCCAGCCGTAGCTGGGCGTTCAGCTCGCGCGCCAGGCCGCGCCCAAAGCGGCCCTGCGCCAGGCCAAGGAATCCGGACGCAAACGCTGGGAGGTCTTTGACGCCGAACGCGAAAAAATCCGATCCTGCCTGTCGCCCAACGCAATGCGTTCGGCACTCGATCGTGGTGAGTTGACGCTCGTGTACCACCCGATTGTCCGCCTCATCGACAATCAGATGATCGGTGCCGAGGCCTTATTGCGATGGGACCATCCAACGCTCGGCACCGTGCTCCCGAACCGGTTCATCGACCTCGCCGGCCCGCGGGCGGCGGGCTGGTTCGGGTTCTACTGGGGGAAGCCGCCCGCCGAGCTGCGCCGCTCCGGCACCATCGGCGACGCCCTGACGCTCGGCTGGCTGGACTTCTTCGCCCGCGAGGCCCCCGCCCGCCGCCGCCCGTGAACCGCTGACGGCGATACGCGGCGACCCCAGAGGCTTGCGGCGGGCGTGATCCGGCTGTGCATCCCGCCTACTTGGTCACGTCGCGGACGAAGTTCAGCAGGAGCGCGCCGGTCGTGTCGCCCGGGGCGCCGACCAGGTGGATCGCGGTCGTGTGCGTCCGGTTCTCCAGAACGACCACGTCCGCCTTGCCGCCGGCGGTCCGGACCGCCCCCGCCATCCGCTCGGCCGCCAGGTTCGCGTTGCTCCCCTTCTCGTAGGAGGTGAACAGGAAGGGGGTCGTGGGGGCGGCGTTCTTCGCGTGGGTGACCGGCGAGCAGTCCCGCCACACCGCCTCGTCCGGGCCGAACGCGTTGGTGATGTGCTGCTTGTACGACCCGCCCTCGGCCACCTTCGCCACCAGGTCGTACGCCCCGCCGCTCCACGCCACCACCCCGCGCACGTCCCGCGGGGTCAGCTTCACCGCCGCGAGGTACTTCGGGTCGAGGGCCACCAGGGTCGACAGGTGGCAGCCGGCGGAGTGCCCCATCAGCACGACTTTCTTCGGGTCGCCGCCGAATTCCGGGGCGTGGTCCACCGCCCAGCGGACGGCGGCGGCCACGTCCTCGGCGTGGGCGGGGAACCGGGCCGCGGGGTACAAGCGGTAGTTGGTGCTGATGAAGACCACCCCGTTCTCGTTGAGAAACTTCGGCTTGAAGCTGACCTCGCTCTTATCCCCCGTGGTCCACTCGCCGCGGTGGACGAAGACGACGACCGGGCAGCCCGCCCCGGTCTTCGGGTGGTAGACGTCGAGCCGCTGCTTGTCGTCCTTCCCGAACGCCACGTCCGCCTTGACGACCGTGTCCTTCCCGAGGACCGCGGTCATGTCCACCTTCTCTTTCTCCTTCGCTTTCTCCTGCTCCTTGGCGGGCGGCTGGGCCGCGAGCGGGTCGGCCGGGAGGGCCGCCGGCGAGGCGAGCGCGAGCAGGATGAACGTCCGGCGCATGAACCTGACTCCCTGTGGGCACGGGTCGGTTAGTAGTCGGCGACGACTTCGTTGTTCCGGCGGGTGCAGAGGGCCATGAGTACCTGCGCGGAGGTCGAGGCCGTGAGGGTCCGGACGGACCCGTCGCCCAGCCCGGCGTTGGCGACGCCCGCGTGGAACGAGTAGACCCCGCGGAAGTTGCTGCAGTTGACCGCGCACGGGCCGACCCCGACGTTCCCGGCGGCGTTGAACGTGTTCACGTTGTAAGTGTTGTTGTGGGCCCACGCCCCGTGGCTGGTCCCCGCCCAGGTGATCGTCCCGTTCCGGTCGGCGGTCGGGCTCGCGCTGAACAACCCGCCGCTCCCGGTGGTGAGGTACAGCGGGTCGGACGTGGAGGTGAGCTGCCTGCCGCCCGCGACGTAGACCCACGGCCGGCCGGAACATTCCGACAGGGCGAGCGTGTTCGACAGCCCGTCGGTCGCGGCCAGGAACGTCTCCCCCCCGACCAGGCCGGCGGCCCCGTTCACCTGCCCGCCGAAGATGCCCGTGGCGTCCCCCGGGGCCGCCCCCCAGGCGGCCTGGTACGCGGCGGCGTTCACGCCGGTGACCGCGAAGTAGTCCGTCCGGGCGTACTCGGCGGGCACCCCGCCCGTGGTGACGGGGGTGGTCGGGGCGGCCGGGCTGGAGGGGCATTCCGCGACCGGGATGCGGACCGCGACCGCGGCCATGTTGACCGGGCTCTGCCACGTGACGGCCGGGCTCGCCGGCGAGTACCGCGTGTACCCGTTCAGGAGGTTCGTCTGCTCGACGTACGGGAGCACCTGGACCACCCAGCCGTCGCCGGTGGAGTACACCACGGGGAGTTTGCCGTTCGCGTTCTCGTAGTTGTGGAAGGCGAGGACGAACTGCTTGAGGTTGTTCTGGCACTTGGCCCGGGCGGCCGCCTCGCGGACCTTTTGCACCGCCGGCAGGAGGAGCCCGATCAGGATGGCGATGATCGCGATCACGACCAGTAACTCGATCAGCGTGAACCCGCCCCGCCCGGTGTGTGGCTGCCGTGACACGGACACGTGCTCCTCGTCGTGCGCATGGGTGTAGCGGGCGTAAGCGACGGCACGGTGTCGGGAAGACGACCCCAGTTCGGTGGTCTCGCCGTCCGCCCGCCCGCGGTCGTAATCAGGTCATACGCGGCTGGCGCTCGGCTTAGCAACTGCCGCGCCAGCGTCCGGCGTCTCGAATCCGCCGGGAATTCCGCGACCGGGCCGCCATCATCAACTCCTCCTGGGGTTACGCGTTGACCAGCGGTGGGCAATCGGTGCCCGCGGGGATTAGAACGGGCGCAAGTGCGTTGGATAAGTACGTATCGTGGCTTGAAGGGCGACGCGCGATGACACACCCCGGCGCGAAGGCAGATCGGGGCTGGCGGCGGCGGGGTCGGCGACCCGGGCGGGGAAAGGGTCGGGATCGGTGTCGTCGGCGGACATCGGGCGAACTCCGGGACGATCGATCCGATGGCCGAACGGGGCGGCCAACAGCCGGAAATCGTTACAACGTCGATTTGTGTGCTCGGGTGACATGTGTGCGGGCTCGGCACCCCCACCCCGCTCGCAAACACTGCGGTCGGCTCGAATGACGCGGCGGGGGCGCGGGGGATACACTGTCCCGAACCCGCGAGGACGCACGATGACCCCGCTCCTGCTCGCCGTCACGCTCGCCCAGCCGCCCGCCGCCGACTGGCAGGCCGCCGAGGGCGCGTACCTCAAGAACGTCAAGCAGGTGACGACCGGGTTCGTCCGCGCCGGCGAGGGGTACTTCTCGCCGGACGGCAAGCAGGTCATCTACCAGGCCGAGGAGAGCGATACCGGCAACCCGTTCTACCAGATCTTCGTGCAAGACCTCGCCACCGGGAACCGCCGCCGCATCAGCCCGGGGGTCGGCCGCACCACGTGCTCATTCTTCCGCCCGGACGGGAAGCGGGTGATCTTCGCCAGCAGCCACGACGACCCGGACGCCAAGAAGCGGCAGATCGCGGAGTTCGCCCAGCGGGAGGACGACAAGGCGAAGGGCGTCCGCCGCCGCTACTCGTGGGACTTCGACCCGTTCATGAAGATCTACGAGGCGAACCCGGACGGCACCGACCTCAAGTGCCTGACCCCGACCGCGAAGGTGTACACCGCCGAAGGCAGCTACTCGGCCGACGGCAAGAAGATCGTGTACAGCGCGGGCACGGCGGGGAACGTGCAGCTGTTCACGATGAACGCCGACGGCACGGGCGCGACGCAGATCACGAACGCGCCGAACTGCTACAACGGCGGGCCGTTCTTCAGCCCGGACGGGACGAAGGTGATCTTCCGCGCCGACCGGAAGGAGAAGGACCGGCTCCAGCTGTACGTCGTCAACGCCGACGGGACCGGCGAGAAGGCGCTGACCGCGAACGACACGTGGGTGTACTGGGCGCCATACTGGTACAAGGACGGCAAGCACATCATCTACACCGCGGCCGACCACGCGAACGAACTCGCCCGGCCGAACTACGACCTGTACTGGATGAACATCGAGACCGGGAAGACGACCCGGGTCACGCACGCCCCCGGGCAGGACGTGCTGCCCGTCTTCAGCCCCGACTACACGAAGCTGATGTGGACCAGCAGCCGGGACGGCCGCAGCCCGACCCAGCTGTACATCGCCGACTTCACGCCGCCGAAGGACTGACCTCGGCAGCGGGGAGGAGTTCGGTGCGTTCCTCCCGTTCGTCTCGTCAACCGCAGGCGCGCCACACCAGCACGCCGCGCTCCCTCCCGCACGCCCGGCAGTGCCACCCGGCCGGCCGCTTCGGCCTCCGGTGCCGGTCGTGCTCCCGCCCGCACCCGCCGCACGTCGCCCGCCACCTGCCCTTCGGCATCTCGACCTCTTCCCCGTAGCACCGCTCCGGCCGCGCCCCGACCTCCAGGCACGTCGCCTTCCACACCTCGTCATGCCCGTGGCCGGGGCCGACGAGGGCGTGGGCGACCTCGTGCAAGATGGTGTCGAGCACTTCGTGCTCGTGGTTCCGGAGGACGTAGTGCTTCGACAGTTCGATGCGGCCCGGCCGCAGCCGCGTCGGGTAGCGGCAGACCCCGGCCCGCCGCTTGTTCGTGTTGAACCCGAACGGCCAGTCGGTCAGCCCGTGCTGGGCCATCAGCCGGGTGGCCAGTTCCTTCGCCTGGACGAGCGGGGAGACCTTGGGCCGCTCGTCGGCGTACTCCCGCAACCGCACCCCGGCCTGCCGCAGCGCCTTCGCCCGTGCGAGCACGACCCACCGCGGGACCGGCCGCGCCGCCCCTTCCGACACGCCCGCGACGA
>CALLYN010000501.1 GCA_937858455.1 uncultured Kouleothrix sp. | reverse complement strand
CTTCACCACCCGGCGCTGCGTGGCGTAGTCGACGTAGACGAGTCCGAAGCGGGGGCCGTAGCCGAACGCCCACTCGAAGTTGTCGAGGAGCGACCAGCAGAAGTACCCCTCGACGGGGACGCCGCGCTCCTGCGCCGCCCGCACCTCGGCGAGGTGCCGCTGGTAGTAGGAGATGCGCCGGCCGTCGGGGACCCGGAGGTCGTTGCCCTCCCCCACCGTCACCTCGTCGAAACTGCACCCTGACTCGGTGATCACGAGGCGGTCCCAGGCACCGTAGGAGTGCACCCGGTCGAGGATCATGCCGAGCCCCTCCGGCCGCACCTCCCAGCCCATCGACGTCAGCTCGCAGCTCCGGTCCTGGCCGAAGTGCGGGATCGTCCAGATGCCCGGGATCGGGAGCCACGGCGCCTTGAGCCGGGTGTAGTACTGCACGCCGAGGAAGTCCCAGTCGAAGAAGCTGATGATGAGCGAGAACACCAGCGGCACGGCGAAGAACAGCGCGAAGCCGATGAGGTTCGGCGACAGGTAGAGCCACCCGGCGATCGTCTCGTTCTGCGAGCTCGTCGTGCCGAACAGTTCCATATGGCGACGGGCCATCGGCGCATATAGCTGTGCCGGGGCGATCGCGCCGACCGGCATCTCATGCTCACCAACGACCTTGAACTGGGGCATTTGCTGAACGCGCGTGCCGATGCGACCCGCAGACGAGCCGTTACGACCGATCGGGATCAGCACGTTGCTGCACACGCCGCCGCTGATCGCGAGCAGCGCACATTGTATGGCCGCGACGCAGCTGGCTCCGCCGAGCGGCGCATTGGCTCCGGCGAAGCGCTCGACAAGGTGAACGATGCCCTGCGCCAGCAGGGGCGCTAGTCGGCTACCGCTAGCGGTATTGGCTCAAAGCTCCGTGCTGCCGCAGGCTCAATCTCTACCGTGAGGAAGCCGAAACACGCACGCATGTAACTCCTATTTGTAATGCCCTGCCCGGCGAAGCCGGGCAGGGCATTATACCAAATTCGCTTGATGACTGACACTTTGGTGGGGGTTTGGGGGCGGCGAAGCCGCCCCCAAATTTCTTATTGTGTTGCACTACGTGGCGAAGCCACGTAGTGCAACACGATCTATACGTGATCAAGCGAACAGCGTATCAGAACGAGATCGCCTGATCTTTTAGCTCGGTGCTTGGCCAGATCCGGATGCCGCGCTCCAGCCGGTTCTCGCCGCCGATCGTGCAGTTATCGCTGACGATCGTGCCGTCGGAGATGTGCGCCTTGGCGCCGATGCGGTTGCCGCGGCCCACCACGCACGAGCGCAGCACCGCGCCCGCGCCAACCTCGTTGCCCTCCCACAGCACCGAAGCCTCGATCACCGCGTCGGCGCCCACCGTCGTCCGCGCGCCGATCGTCGTCGGCCCAATGATCTTGGCGCCAGCGCCGATCACTACGCCCGCGCCGAGCATCACCGGCCCGACGATCTGCGCCGACGGGTGGATTTGCACCGCGCCTTCGGCCCACACTCGGTCGGCGATCGGCGTGCCGCGAAACTTGTAGCGCACCTTGCCGATCAGAATATCGTGGTGTACCTCAAGGTAGGCCGACGGCTTGCCTACGTCGGTCCAGTAGGCGTTCGACGGGTAGCCGAACATGGGGTCGCTGGTCTGCAGCATCACAGGGAACAGCCCGCGCTCGAACATATAATATTGCGCGGGCGGCACATAGCGGAAGATTTCTGGCTCGAGAATATAGGTGCCGGCGTTGATCATGTTCGTGGTTACGTCTTCGGGCCGTGGCTTCTCGAGAAAGCGCGTGATCCGGCCGCTCGCCTCGGTCTCGACCAGGCCGAACGCGGTGGGATCCTCCACCGGCGTCAGCGCGATTGTCAGCTTGCTCTCGTGCTCGCGGTGGAACGCCAGCATGGCCTGCAAGTCGAGGTCGGTCATGACGTCGCCGTTGAATACAAATGTGGTGTCGTCGAGCATATGCTCGATATTCTTCACCGCGCCGGCGGTGCCGCGCGGCTCGGGCTCCTCGACGATATGCACCTTCACGCCCAGGCGCGCGCCGTCGCCCAGCGTCTCGCGAAAGCGGTCGGCCAGGTACTGCACCGCCAGAATGACCTCGCTGATGCCTTGGTCGCGTAGGTTTTCGATCATGTGCTCGATGAACGGCTGGTTCAGCAGCGGGATCATCGGCTTGGGTGTATTGCAGGTGAGTGGCCGCAGGCGCGTGCCCAGGCCGCCCACGAGGATTACGGCTTTCATTTTTGTTTCCTCCATAAACATCGGCTGTGATGGAACATATACCAGCCGATTATATGATTTGATAGAACCTGGCTATTACAAAATCTACGCTTGTACCTCGTAACGGTGTAGCATCCAGCCTGCCACCGTCAAGGCTTTTCATGCGGCGCGGGCCAGAAAAAGGATCAGGGGCGGCAGCGCCACCCCTGTGTTTATGCGGGCGTGAGAGCTAGTGCGCCGCGCGCACCTGCTGCCGCCAGTATTCCAGCACATCGGCCAGGGTGTCTTCGAGCGCGATGCGCGGCTGCCAGCCGGTATGCTGGCGGAACAGCGCCGAGTCGCTCACGACGCGCGGCACATCGGCCGGGCGCATGCGCGCCGGGTCGGGCTCGACGCTGATCGGCTGCGAGCTGAGCGACAGCAGCGTGTCGAGCAGCCAGCGCACGCTGACGCAGCGGCCGGCCCCGACGTTATAGGCATTCGGCACCTGGCCGGCGCGCGCCGCCAGCGCGTAGGCGCGGGCGATATCGCGCACGTCGGTAAAATCGCGCTCGGCCGCCAGGTTGCCGACGCGGATCACTGGCGGCTGCGCGCCGGCCTCGATCCGCGCGATCTGCGCGGCGAACGCCGAGACCACAAACTGCTCGGATTGGCGCGGGCCGATATGGTTGAACAGCCGCAGCCGCAGGGTGCGCAGGCGGTGGCTGGCGTGATACTGGTAGGCCAGCAGATCCTGGGCGGCCTTGCTGACGGCGTACGGGTTCACCGGGCTGAACGGCGTGCGCTCGTTCAGCGGTAGATCCTCGGGGCGGACGTGGCCATACACCTCGTTGCTGCTGGCGACCACCAGCAGTGGGTCGAGCCGCAGCTGCAGCACCGCCTGAAACAGGTTGAGCTGCGCTGCGACGTTGGTCGCGAGCGTGCCGGCGGGGTCGTCGAACGAGCGCGGCACATTCGACTGCGCCGCCAGGTGAAACACTACGTCGGGCCGGGTATCGGCCAGCGCGGCCAGCACCGCGCCGGGGTCGTTCAGATCGGCCGCGAGCACCTGCACGTGCCCGCGCAGCTGTGGCAGCTTTAGCTCGGCCTGGCGGGCGAGCCCCCATATTTCCCAGCCGGCCTCGCCGAGCAGGTGCTCGGCCAGGTGGCCGCCAACAAAGCCATTGATACCGGTAATAAGTGCGCGCATAGGGGTACTATAGCGGAAAGCCTATGAGCGTGCAAGTAATAGCCGGTACCGCCTGGCTGACGATTTTGCAATTTGCGTTCCATTATCGCAGGCGCGGTGGGCCGTAGTGCGCGCCCCAAAAAACAGCCGCCCCGCTCACAGTACGAGAGCGGGGCGGCGCACAGAAGCGAGCGCGCGGTCGGCGCTAGGGCTGCGGGTCGTCGGGGGCGGCTTCGATCGCGCCGGTGGGCGCGTAGGGGTCGGCCGGGGCCTGCGAGGCGGCAGGGATCGTGACCTCGGGCAGCGGCTCGTGCGCTTTGCCGTTGCCATTGCGGCCATTGCGGCGGATGCTGGTAGGCTCGGGCAGCGGGCGCGTGCCCAGCAGGCCGAATGGCCGGGCCTCGATGGCGCGCGGGTCGGTGAACGGGTGGGCGGCCTCGACGCGCGCGAGGATCTCGTTCACGTCGATGTCGGTCAGCTCGTTGCGCAGGATCAGCGCCTCGGCGATCGCGATCACCGCCTCTTTGTTGGCTTCGAGCAGGCGCTTGGCGACGCGATACTGCTGATCGAGGATGCGCTCGACGCGCGGCTTGATCTCGCCGGTGGCGATGCCGCCCATCGCGCCATACGAGAAGAAGCTGTCGTCCATCGCCCAGTAGCCGACCATGCGCGTGGCCGCGTCGGTGGCCTGGATCATATCCATCGAGACGCCGGCGGTGGTGTAGCCGAGGAATGTCTCTTCGGCGGCGAACGCGCCCAGCGTGACGGTAATGTCGTCGAGGATCTCCTGCTTGTTGGGGATGTGGTGCTCGTCGAGCGGCTTGCTGCCGACAAAGCCGGCGGCCTGGCCGTGGCGCACGATCGTCACCTTCGAGATGCGCTCGCGCTTGATCAGCTTGGCCTGCAGGTAGGCGTGGCCGGCCTCGTGGTAGGCGGTGGCGCGGCGCTCTTCATAGGCCAGGTTGCGGATCGGCTGCTTGAGGCCCCACTCGTGCACCTCGCGCGCGGCGGTGAAATCCCAGTAGTTGATCGCCAGCCGGCCATCGAAGTGCGCGTGGATCACCGCCTCGTTGATCACATACTTGATCGCCACCGGAGTGTAGCCGATCGTATCGGAGACCATGCGATCCATGGGCATGGGCTCGTGCTTGACCTTGCTGAGGTAGTACTCGATGATCTCCTTGCGCCCGTCGCCGTCGGGCCGGTCGACGACGATCTTGCGGTCGAAGCGGCCGGGGCGCAGCAGCGCCTGGTCGAGCGTCTCGACGAGGTTGGTGGCGCCCATGGTCAGCACCGCCGGCATGTCGACTTTCTTTTGGATCAGGCCGAGGTTGCGCAGCGTCTTGCGCCACCACTTGACCTCCTGGGGCGGCGGATCCATCTGCAGCAGCAGCTCGTTGAGAATGCCGGCGCCCATCATATTGCCCATCATGCCGCCGCCCATGCCCATCATGCCGCCGGCCATGCTCGAGCTGCGCGCGCCGCCGATCGCGTCGATTTCGTCGATGAACAGGATGCAGGCGCCGTACTCTTTGGCGAGCTTGCGCGCTTTGCTGTAGAGCATGCGCACGCGCAGCGGGCCGACGCCGACGAACATATTCTGGAACGAGGGCGCGCTGGCGTAGCCGAACGGCACGCCGGCCTCGGTCGAGATCGCCTGGGCCAGGTAGCTCTTGCCGGTGCCGGGCGGGCCGACGAGCAGCAGGCCGCGCACGGCCTCGCCGCCCATGTCCTTGAACTCCTTCGCGCCCTTGAGCAGCGTCACAATGCGGCGCGCGGCCTCGAGCACCTCGGGGTTGCCGCGGTAGTCCTTGAACGACACGCCGGTCTCGCCTGGCTTCACCCAGTAGGTGCGGCCACGGCCGAGGAACCAGAAGATCGCCACGAACTGGATGATCGCCAGCGCGATCGTCAGCGCCATCTGGAAGGCGAACATCAGCGCGTCGAGCACCGGGTTGCCCTGCGACACCCAGGCCGTCACCGAGGGCGCGACATAGTTCCAGTACAGGTAGATGCCGACGACGATCAGAATGGTGCGGCGGATGAGCCGCCACGTCTTGCTCGGCCAGCGCTCGAGCATCTTGTCGATCTTCTGGTCGATCTCACGATCCAGGTCGTCGCGGTATCGCTGATCGGATGGCGGGCTATAGGGTTCCAAAGCCATCGCAACACTCCGTTTCTTGCTGAATGGTATCGGGCCGGCGAGAGACGCTGGGGGTTACTGGCCGTTTGAGCTGCCGGTGCCGTTCTGCGGCGCCAGCGGCGAGTCGATCTCGACGATCTTGCCGTCGGCGTCGGCGCGGAAGATCATTGGGAAGCGCCGCTGCTGGTTGCGCAGCTTCAGGTCGACGGTGTAGAAGTACAGGCCGCCGTTGCCTTCCTTGATGCCGCCGATATAGTCGTAGTGCACGAACTTCAGCCCGAGGTTGCGCTGGTAATCGGCCTGCGCCTGCAGCGTGGCCTTGGTGGCGCCGTTCGCCAGCTGAGAGGCCTGGTAGTCGGTGCTGTATGCCTCCCACATCATGTCGGCGTTGAAGTTCTGCTGGCCCTCGATGAAGTGCTCGACCGCGATGGTGGGCGGCAGCGAGTCGGCGCGCTGAAATACGGGTGTGCTCGGCTTCGGCCCCCACAGCATGTACGCCATCCAGCCGATCACGCCAAGCAGCACCACAATGATCGACACAAACGCGGCGTAGGGGCGCACCGCACGGCCAACCACCGCCGCGCCGTACCACAGGCGCCGTACGAACAGGCGCACGAAGCGGCGGGTGCGGGTGAAGCGGCTGGCGCGGATGGCGGGCGCTGGAGCTGCGGCGTAGACTGGCGGCTGTGGCGCGGGGGCAACTGGCTGGGCATAGACGATCGGGGTATGCGAAGGCTGCTGCGGTTCGCGAATTTCTTCCATCGTCGTCATCCTACGTAACGGTTATGGGCGGCCTTTTTCGATAAGCTGAAGTATACTGGATCGATTTGTGAATCGCAACGGATTTGAATAAGCATACGATGAGAGCAGTTCGATTGGATGCATGGCAACGCCTTCGGCGGCTGTTGGGCGGGCGGCTTGGCTGGCTGGCGCTGGCGGCGCTGCTGGCCTATGCGCTGCTGGCGGCGGCGGTGCAGCTGGGCGCTAGCCTGGGCGGCCAGGGCCC